>JAFGGF010000005.1 GCA_016930735.1 Prolixibacteraceae bacterium | reverse complement strand
TTTCCTTTATACAGAAGTATTAATAAAGTTTCATAAATATTATCATCCCAATAAATATATACCGATTCATTATAAGTATAGGAAGCACCAAAAGAAGGTGAAGTTACATTTATAAAAGGATCTATTACCACAGGCTTTTCTGGTGAAATAAAAATCTCTGAATCAGACCAGTTCCCTTCATAACTTCCGAATAGTGGCATTACTCTCCAATAATATGTATGTTCATATTCAAGGTCAACTTCAAAACTGGTCTGATTCACAATTGAATTGGCAATTAATGTTGTAAATAAAATATCTGTTGAAACCTGTACTCTGAATTCATAACCATCCCAACAACTCCATTGTAGTTTTACATTCAGGTTTTCACCGTAAATAAATTCCCAGGGATCATAAAGGTTGGGTATACATTGAGGTACAGAACCAGTTGTAAATTGGAATTTTTGCGACCAGTTTCCGGTTACACCTGACTCGCCTTCAGCACATACCTGCCAATAATATCTCGTATCCGGTAAAAGGTTTTCAAGCACTACAACGGTATCAGAAATATTATTTAATTCAGATACGATACTATCGTAATAATTTTCAGTTTCTATAGAAATTCTTATTTGATAATTTACATTATCGCCCGCAGAACTCCATCTGAGTAATGGATTTCCGGAGGTACCCCATTGGTAATTTTCCGGTTCAATTGGGTTAGGTACTCCAACGCTTTCCATTTCAATATAGTTTCCACCGCCATTTGTTGTTTTCAGGATATAGCCATTGTAGCCAGCTAACCATCCGGTTTGGGAATTGACGAAAATTAAATCGTTAAATGATGTATAAAGTCCTGTAGAAGATATACCCCAGGTTGATCCTCCGTTTTCTGTTTTTAAAATCTTTCCGTTACCGGCTGCAATCCAACCCGATTGAGGATTAATAAAGTATAATTTATTAAAATATCCATAATCATAGTAATCCATGTCATCAAACTGTTTTACCCAGGATTCGCCTCCATCCGTAGTTTTCATAATCCAGTTTCCAATACACCAGCCATTTAATTCATCTGTAAAAAACAGATCGTAGATGGTTTTATAACTTTCTTTTTCAGCTATATTTATTGGTTGCCATGATTGCCCTCCATTAACTGTTTTAAGTATCGTACTGCTATTGCAGGCTATCCAACCGACAGAATTATTAATAAAAACTACTGAAACCAGATTCTGACTGGTTCCTGAATTTTGCCCTGTCCAGGTTGCCCCCCCGTTTGTGGTATGTAATATAACACCACTTGAACCAACTGCCCAGCCATGGTTGCTGTCGGAAAAATGAACAGAATTTAATTCATTACTGACTCCACTTGTTTGCTGTGACCAATTATCTCCACCATCTGCAGAATTTAGAATTAATCCATAACTACCAACACACCAGCCATTATTTAAATCAGAAAAAAAGACAGAATTAAGAGTTGAATTTGTTCCGCTATTTACCTTACTCCATGTGGTACCGGCGTTGTGTGTTTTTACTATAGTACCGTTATACCCAACTACCCATCCAATAGTATCATTAATAAAAAATGTTGAATACAGATGGTTGGTCGTTCCGTTACTGCCAAGTGAATTCCAGGTAACTCCACCATCTTTTGTTTTAAGTATTGTACCATTTTCGCCAACAATGTATCCTGTTGTATTTGATTCAAATTTTACAGAATTAAATGCTATTTCCGAATACTCAGGAATACTGTTATCGATCCAGGTGGTTCCATTGTCAGGTGTGAATAAAATAAGCCCGTTATCGCCTACTGCGTATGGATTATTATTTACAAGAGTAATATCATAAAGCCATAAACCGATATTGAAAATATACGGATTCCAGTTTTCTCCGCCATCTTCTGTTTTCCATATCGTTGCTTTTTTCCCATTTACAGTTATTGTGGTACCCATAAAAGGGTCACTCGTTACTGAAATATAAGACGCAGTAACACCGGTTACCCATCCTTTTAATTCATTTTCAAATTGGACAGCTTTAGCCCATGCAGTTCCTAAATTTGATCCTGACCAGTTTGATCCCCCATCTATCGATTTATAAAAGTTTCCCTGAGAACCCCATCCAACTGATACTATTTTTTGTTCAGAGATTACCTCCAAATCTTCCAGGTAGGTTAATATAGAAGTGCTGAATTGTATTTCCCAGGAATTTCCACCATTTGTAGTTTTAAGGACCATTCGATTATATCCGGAAATCCAGCCTGTATTGGCATTAATAAATTTCACTGAATACAATGAGTTTGAGGTGCCGGAAACAAGTTTTGTCCACGTTTCTCCTCCATCGGTGGATTTTAATATTATTCCGCTGCCGCCAGCAATATATCCAATATTTACATCTGTAAAATCAACATCATATAACCGGCTGGATGTACCTGAATATATTTTTTTCCAGGTTACACCTCCGTCTACCGATTTAATTATGGTACCATTATCGCCGACTGCGATTATTATTCCAGGGCTTATAATTTCAACACTTTGTAATGTTTTATCTGTTGGAGGGGGGCTTTGTTGGATCCAATCAGAATTTTGGGAAATTGCAGTTACTGATATTAATGAAATCAGAAAAAAAACATAGATTTTATAATTTTGGTTTTTACGTAGTTGCTTAAAAATTAGGAAGATTCGATATATAAATTTACGTACAATTAAATCAAAAGTCAATAATTTGCACATATATATTTTATAGTTACAAATCGAAATAATAAATTTAAATAGAAGTAATCTCAGATTTATATTTCTCAACTCGGTTTTTTCTTCTTTTAAATTCAACTATATTGGATATTGTTGAAATAATTAATGCACACAAAAAAGAGATAAGTGTTATAAGATCTGCCAAACTACTTTTTAAAGTCATTCCGGAAATACGGGTAAACAGATATTGTGTATACGAAGTTTCAGTAGGGTAGCGGCCCAATTTACCCAACACATCCCAGTGCCAGTCGGTTAACGGGCAATACCCAAAACCATAAAATATTCCGAGTACTGACCACGATAAACCAGTCAGGACCAGTAATCCAAGGTTCCATTTCCAGAAAGGTTTGAATATCCAGCCAAACAGGTTAAAGAAAATGACCAGTAAATGAAAAACAACAAAAAAGATATCGAGGAATTTGTACATACAACCACGTTAAAATGCCTGTATTTACGGATTTACAGGCAAAATGGTTGTCTGTCACTCTTTCGACTTCAGGCTTTGGAAACCTTCTCCGAGTATTTCTTTTGAATCCATTACCGTGATAAAAGCGTCGGGGTCGATATTTGAAATGTATTCCCGAAGCACAGCCATTTCACGGCGGCTGACCACGGTATAAATGATGTCCTTTTTTTCGCCGGTAAACATGCCCGAACCTTCAAGGATCGTCCCGCCACGTTCAAGGTCAACCATGATCTTTTCCTTAATTTCAGCAGGCTTATTCGAAATAATCATTAGTGCCTTGTGGTAGTCCACTCCCTCAATGGTAATGTCAATGGCACGTCCGGTAATGTAAATTACCAGCCAGGAGTAGAGCGGGATAGACCAGTCTTTAAAAGCAGCCAGCGCCAGTAAAACAATAGCTGAATCGACATAGATCATTAACCTGCCAAGCTGCAGCCGGGTGTATTTGGCAAGGATCATGGCAATAATATCGGAACCGCCTGAAGTAGCCCTCGATTTAAAGATCAGCCCCAGCCCGAAACCGGCAAGTACACCGCCAAAAACGCAGGAAAGCAGGATATCGTCAGCCAGCGGAAGCGAACCATCGGGGCGCAACCAGGTGATCCCATCAATAAAAACGGAAGTGAGCACAAAACCAACCACGGTTTTAACGCCAAACCTAGGGCCCAGTATTTTTATGCCGGCAATGGTCAGCGGAATGTTCAGTACCAGCCCAAACAAACCTACAGGCAACCCGTCGGGCCAGAATGAGAACAATCCCTGCGTGAGGTAATGCACAATAATAGCTATCCCGTACACTCCTCCGGGCACAATTTTATGCGGAGTAATAAAATACACAAAACTGACTGCCAATATAAGTGAGCCGCTTAAAATCAGCAAATAATCAGTGATCCATTTGCGGCTGAAAATCCTGTCTTTTGTTAAAAATGCCATGACTTCAAATTTTGCGCAAAGCAACAAAATTCAGGCAATCTGAAAGTTGATTTTTGTCATAACGGTGGTGGTAAGTTTAGTTGCCGATTGCGAGCGATTCAATTTTCAAACAGTTACAAATTTGATGCGAGCTAAAAATGTTGAAATCACCATTACACCGGCAATTAAATTTACCACGCTTATAGGTTGTATTTCAATTTTTCTAAATTTTTAAGTTTATTAATCTATTTTCAGGACTCATGTTTTTCCCCCATATGAAATTGTCATTTATAGTTTCCCAAAAACTAATCTTAAATTGTTCTAAGTCAAAATGAACTTTTAAATTATCAACATTATTTCTAAAATGGTCCTTTCTACAGGTAAGTATCGTAGGAATACCTAACCCAAGGGCAAACCCAATTTCAAAATATACTGATTGTCTTGCAAATGTTAAGTCTGCTAATAAAACAGATGAAATATTAATATGCTCGATTATTGATTCTGTAATAGAATAAGAAGGTTCACTGAAATCTACACGAAAAAATTCAAAATTATTTTGAGTAATAGTTGGAATAAAGCAATTATTAGACAATTGGTCAATTTCCGAATTTCCAAATGCACAAGCAATAAATATAATCTTTTTATCAGTTGGTTT
>JAFGGF010000020.1 GCA_016930735.1 Prolixibacteraceae bacterium | reverse complement strand
TAGAACTGGAAGACGGTAGGATTTTCGAATCAAAAGCTGTTGTCCTGGCTCCGGGGGGAAGGCCAAGATCACTGAATATTCCGGGAGAAAATACTTTTAAAGGAACCGGTATTTCATACTGTGCAACCTGCGACGGAGATTTTTTCACCGGGAAGGAAGTTGTTGTTGTTGGTGGGGGAAATTCAGCGCTGGAAGAAGCTGTAACTTTAACAAATTTTGCAAGTAAAGTCACAATAGTTCATCAGTTCGATCATTTTCAGGCATTTAAACATGCCGTGGAAGAAGCGGGGAAAAATCCAAAAATCAACTTTATCATGGAATCGGAACTGAGGGAATTTTCAGGGAATGGAGTACTTCAGAAAGTAGCTTTAGAACACCTGCCTACCGGAAAAAAATCTGAATTAAAAACCGATGGAGTTTTTATCTTTGTAGGCTATCTGCCGAACACTGAAGCATTGAAAAATGTTGTTAAGTTAAATGAAAGGAATGAGATTGTTACAGACTCAAACCTTCAGACCAGTATTCCGGGTGTGTTTGCAGCGGGTGACTGTATTGTAAAACGGTTCCGACAGGTAACAACTGCTGTTGCCGACGGAACGATTGCAGCCCTGGCGGCTTCGGAATATATAAGAACAAAAAATTAATTGAAGCAAAAAATATTGGAAATGGCAAAAGAGGAAGTATCAGTAAACTGGCTTGAGAACATGGCCTTTGAAGCCGAAGTTAACGGCCATAAAATTACAATGGATGCAGCCGAAGCAGTCGGAGGTGAAAACCGTGGCCCCAGGCCGAAACCTTTTATGCTGGCAGCATTGGGTGGTTGTACCGGGATGGATGTGGTATCAATCTTGAAAAAAATGAGGGTCGATTTTAAAGGTGTTAATGTTAAAGTTACAGGTGAACTTACAGAAGATCATCCAAAGTACTTTAATAAAATGCACGTGATTTACGAATTTACCGGGAAAGACCTTCCAATGGAAAAACTGGAAAAAGCTGTAAGCCTCAGCGAAGAAAGATACTGCGGGGTAAGTGCTCTTTACAAACAGGCTATACCAATTACTTCTGAAATAAAAATTATTGAAGAATAAAAATTAACAGGATACTGATTTAATCAGTAAATATCAGTTTAATCAGTATTATCTGTGTTCTATTAAAAAATATATTATGAATTATATGTTATATGGCGTAGGTGCCCTGATAGTTGGTTTTATAGGATTATTTGTTTTTTTTCATTACAAAATGAAGAATGCCCCTGAAGTTAAAACCAGCCAGAAAATTAAAACGTTAAACAGCAAAACATTTAAAACAGTTACCCGGAAAGGTGTTGTTTTGGTTGATTTTTGGGCACCCTGGTGTGGACCGTGTAAAATGATTGCACCTGTTCTTAACGAAATTGCTGAAGAAACTGACAAGGTTACAATTGCAAAGCTGAATGTTGACCACAATCAGCCTGTAGCAAAAAAATACAAAGTTCGGAACATCCCTACCATGATATTGTTTCAGGATGGAATTGAGGTTAAACGTTTTGTAGGGGTAAAACCAAAAAAACAATTGATGAAGGAAATTATGGCAGTGGCCGGGTAATTAATAGCATTTGGCTTCATACCATTCATCGGCAATTAATCCTCCGTTGCTGTCCATAGGGCCCTCTGCATTTCGGAAGTTAACCGGAACATCATATGTTTCTGTGGCCGGCCAGAATTCATAAACACCAAAATGAAGGTGTGGAAAATTCATTGTATTTCCTGAATTGCCGCTTAATGCAATAATCTGACCTTGTTCTACTTTTTCATCTATTGTAACAAAAACTGAATTTTGTTTTAAATGAGCATAAAATGCGACTGTCCCGTCGCTGTGTTCAATCATAATAAAATTATGGTTCGAAGCGGTAATTTCTCCCACTCTGTCCGGCTGATCCTCACGGATACTTTTTACAATTCCTGACCTCGCAGCAATAACTGTATCACTTATTTGCAATGCAAAATCATATGCCAGTTGATTACTGTGCCCACCATTGGGATTGCAATAACTCTGGCTGCAAACATATTTTTTCCCTGCCGGGAACGGAAGGATATATTCCGAATCTTCCGGGTTGCCGAACTGAGCCCTTTCAAGGCACGGTTTGCTTTTTTCTTCCAATGGCTTTTCTTTGCATTTATAAGCTGAACAAAAAACAAACAGGAACGCTAACAGTAGTAAAGTGTATTTTTTACTGATTGATTTCATCCCTGTATTTATAACCATATAAAATACAATTTACTAAAAGATTACTTTTAATCAAAAAAGGGCGGCCAATTACTGGCCACCCTTTCTTTAAATATCATACTGAAATTTATTTTTTTATTGCCGGAATTGAATAAGGCGGAGGGGTAATTTCCTTAACCGGTTTCTGTTCCAGAGATTTTAAAAGTTCATGAACAGCACGGATCAGTTGCGGATCTTTTCCCTGCGAAAGTGAAACTGCATCCTGGCGTACTTCAATATCCGGGGGAACACCTTTATTTTCCGCAATCCATTTATTATTGACCGGATCGAATACGGCATTATCGGGAGCTGTCAGATAACCACCATCTACCATTGCATAATGAGTTGAAGATTTTACAAGTCCTCCCCAGGTTGTTGATCCGATAAGCGGACCTGCTTTTTGCTGGCGGAATACCCAGGGGAAGAAATCGCCTCCCGAACCCGATAATTCATTTATCAACAAAACTTTAGGACCCAAAATCCCTGCAGGCAGTTTCATTGGTTTTCCATTGGGAACTTCGTTTGTAAGAGCAGCCCGTAAACTACGTGTCATCAGGTCAACCATATAATCATCAAGCAATCCACCACCGTTAAAACGTTCATCAATCACTGCACCCTCTTTATCCTGTTGTGCAAAGAAATACCGGTTGAATGAAACAAAACCGGGGCCTCCGGTATTCGGAACCCATACATAGGCCAACCGTCCGTTTGAAAGGCTGTCAACCATCCTTCGGTTATCTTCAACCCAGGCCCGCTGGCGAAGCGCACTTTCACTTCTGATAGGCTCAACTGTTTCTTTCCAGGCACCGTCAAATTGTGGTTTATCATTGATATGAAGCACTGTCTGAACACCTGAAGTCCCATCCAGAAATTTATAAGGATTATCGGATGCGGTTAATTCATTCCCATTAATCCCAACAATATAATTTCCTACTTCCACTTTTATTCCCGGACGGTCGAGCGGGCTCGACAATCCCGGGTTCCAGCTTTCTGTGGTATAAATTCTGGTAATCTTCCAGTAGTTCCGGTCAGCTTTTAAATCAGCCCCCAGCAATCCAACAGTATTATTCTCAATATCGGGATAATCACCGCCTCCCACAAAACTATGCCCAACAGAAAGTTCGCCATTCATCATATCGAGAATATATGTAAGATCGGAGCGGTGTTTTACAAACGGGATAAGTGGTGAATACCTTTTATAAACAACATCCCAGTCACGCCCATGCATATTCTGATCGTAAAAATAATCACGTTCATACCTCCAGGCCTCATTAAAAATCTGATCCCATTCTACCGGCCTGTCAACTTTCATTTTAAGGCTCACTTTAATATCTTCACCATCTCCTTTAGGTTTACCTGTATCCATAACCTTCCAACTGTTTCCAACACGAGCCAGCATTTTTTTACCGTCGTATGTAACTGAAACCTGGCTGACTCCACTTGCAAATTCTTTAGCTTCCCTGTCTTTCAGGCTGAATTTCTGAAGCGTTAATCCTCTGCCGTTTGGCACACTTTCGCCAATAAAAGCTGTACCTTCGGGTCCGGAAACCACCATCTGGTAACTTCTTTCAGGCATGGGTAACGCCATGGTACGACGTTCAATTCCCTCAAAATCTATTTTAATATTATCTTCTTTCTTTTCGGCTTTTTCTTCTTTGTCTTCCTTTTTCTTTTTATCAGATTCTTTTTCCTTATCCTTATTGTCAGATTTATCTTCCTTTACAGCTTCTTCCTCGTCACTTTGCGGCACAAATGGTGACTTGTCTTCACTGTTCAAATTAACCACATAAACTCCATAATCAGGATCTGAAGTCATTGAGCTTGTATTTGCCCAGCCGGAACCAAGAGCCAGTTCGGTACTTGCCAGGAAATAAAAATGCTTTTTATCCATATCCCACGCCGGAGAAAACGAATCGGCAAATTCGTTTGTAATTTTATGTATGCTTTTATCTTCAATCGACCAAAGTGTGATTTGCCTGAAATTATTGGAAGCTGATTTTGCATATGCCAGCCATTTGGAATCGGGCGACCAGGTTAATCCCATACCACCTCTTTCAAGGTTATTTCCACCTACATCAATAGTTTCAATTTCTTCAGATTCCAGGTTAACAATCCGGATGCGAACATCGTCATCTACAAATGCAATATACTTGCCGTCAGGCGACCAGGTTGGCTCCCATGCCAGCTTCGATTCACCTATTGAAATACTTTTCGGTTCCGAAAGTCCATCCTGATTTGCCAATACTAAGGAATATCCATTCCCTCCTTTATCTGAGAACCAGGCTACCTGTTCTCCCTTTGGAGACCAGATTGGAGCTCTGTCGGCTGCATCGTTTGAATGTGTAAGATTTCTTGTATCACCATGTTCAACAGGAACAGTAAAGATTTCACCTCTTGATTCCATGATTATCCGTTTCCCTGTTGCAGAAATTGAAGCCGAACGTGCCGATCCGGTAACATCTTCCCATTTGGTATCTGCCCAGGGAAAATCGCCGCTTACGGCAATGTTAAGCTGATTGATCGATTTTGTTTTCAAATCGAAAATATTCAGATAACCATCCCGCTCAAAAACAAGTTTATCATCTGCACCATCGAGCCATTTTACATCGGTGTCGGGAAATGTTGTGAGTTGTTCCAGAGCACCTGATTCAGGATCATAAGACCAGATGTTTGAACACCAGTCACGATCAGACAGAAAATATATTTTATCACCTAACCAAAGCGGTTGAATTTCAGTCGTTTTTTCACTGGGAATCATTTTTTCTGAAAAATCATTAAGGTCAAGAATTATTAAAGGTGTATTCTGACCTCCACGGTAAGCCCTCCATTCAACATCCCAGCGTGAAACCCTGTCGATGACAATTTTTTTGCCACCAGCAGAAAATGAACCATCTGTCCCCCATTGAGCAGCCAGTAATTTTGAAGGCCCTCCTTCAGCCGGAACCATCCATAACCTGTCATATCCGGTAGGGGCTGTTTCCCTTGATGAGGAATAAAGTACATTTTTACCGTCTGCAGACCAGCCTCTTGCATTGGCAGTTGCAGGATACCAGGTAATACGTGTTGCAGTACCTCCCTCAACCGGAACAGTAAATACAGAACTTACACCTGACCTGTTTGACGTAAAAGCAATTGTCTTTCCATCAGGTGAAAAATGCGGATTACTTTCAACTGCCTGAGTGCTTGTTAGCCTGACAGTGATGTTGGTATTCAGGTTGGTTACCCAGATATCACCTCCGTAAACATAGGCAATGCGTGTTGAACTAAGGGTTGGCTGCCTTAGCAACCTTGTCCCCTGGGCCAAAGCCGATGAACTGAATATAAACACAGCTAGAATGCTGATCATTACAAAACCCATTTTCTTCCAGAGCTTTGCATTTTTTACTTGAAATAAAATCATGATATTATTATTTGGTTTGATAATCGATGAACTTTTAAAATTAACTTTTAATTCAATTACGCTATTAGTATTTGTTTTAAAAAAGTATTACGTATTTAACTAAAAACTTACACTTTGGTTCAAAAAAAAGGCTGTCAACTGACAGCCCGATATATATTACACTAATTTCTACTGAATAATTACCTTTTCACTTCTGCGAAATCCATCGGAAGAAATTTCAAGAAAATATATACATCCATCTTTTTTATTGAATAATAATAATTGTTATTTGCAAAATTGTTGTAATGCATCCGTTGCTGGCTTATATCCCAAACTGGCTGAAAGCTTTAAGTCTGCACATGCTGCTTCCTTATTGCCCATATAATATTTAGCCAGTCCCCTATTATAAATTACTAAAGCATAATTAGGGTTGATTTCTAAAGCCACGGAATAATCATTAATTGCTTCGGCATATTTTTTCTTCATAAATAATATTCCACCACGATTAATATATGCATCTATATATTTCGAATTCAATTTTATTACAGTACTATAATCATCTAATGCTTTATCAAAATTATTTGCATCCCGATAAAGATTTCCTCTATTATAAAAAGCCTCAATATAATCAGGATTTATATTGATTGCAGCATTGTAATCTTTTAAAGCTTCATCAATTCTATTTTCATTTTTTAGTAAATTTCCCCTGTTAAAATATACTTTTTCAAAATTTGGTTTTAAAATCAATGCTTTATTAAAGTCACTTAAGGCTTCAGAAGTTCTGTTATTATCACGCAAGATAATGCCTCTATTTACATAAGCCTCAGTATATTCCGGTTCAAGCTCTATTGCTTTATTAAAATCAATAAGTGCTTGATCTGTATTTTCTTCGTTCATTAAAGTAACTCCCCGGTTATAATAAGGAAGAGCATCGGTTTGATAATTTTTTAACACATCATCCCATAATGTTTTACCGTTCTCCCAAACTTTACATCTTTCACTTGTTTCTATAAAAAAGAATATTGAAAATATACTTAAAAGCACGATTGCAACAAATCTGGACTTCTTTTTCCAAATATTAAAAATACCAACTCCAAGCAAATAAAATATTCCAATTGAAGGAATATAGAAATATCTGTCAGCCATTACTGTATTCCCCAATGGAATTAACTGTAATACAATTACAATTAATATTGCATAAAAGCCTAAGCCAAAAACTATTTTTTTAGTAAAACGATGTGAAAATATGGTTAATACAAAAAGTCCAATTGAAAACAATAAATACAGATAGTAAATAGCTTGAATATTAACTCCTTCATTTACAGGATATGGATAATATGCGCTAAGTTTATACGGGATAACCAGTTTTACCAAATATGTAACAAATCCATAACCAGCAAAAACAATTCGTTGAAATAAGGTAAATTCTTTGAGATGTTCAATTGAACCAAATTGACCTTTTAACGATACTGATAAAATTATAACAATAAAAGAGATAATTAGGAATGGTATTTTTTCAAGAATCAGCCTTTGAGTTAACTTCCTCCCTTTTAGGTAATCAATTAAGAATAAAATAAATGGCAAAAAAATCACAACCGCCTTTGATAATACTGATAGGATAAAAAATGTAATTGATAGAATTAACAAATTCAGTTTATTACCTCGCAGGTAATATAAGTAAGAAATAAGCGATATTAAAAAAAATGTACAACTAAAGAGATTACTTCCACTTGAAATCCAGGCAACGCTTTCAACATTCACAGGATGTATTCCAAATAACAAAGTGGCAATTAAAGCTATTTCCAACCTGCCATTTAATTCCCTAATAAACAAAAATACCAATACAATATTTATTAAATGAAAAAGTAAACTGCCAAAATGAAACGCAAAAGAACTCATTCCGCTTATTTTAAACTGGATAGCATTTATTAAATCTGTTATTGGTGAGTAATTATCGTTCGCAAAATTTGTAAAAATGGACTTTAATCCTTCACCAGATAGGTTTTTAATTAAATCGTTATCAATAATATAAACCCTATCATCCCAAACAAATCCATTTTTTAATACAGCCCTGAAAGCAATAAAAGTTATTATTATAATTAAGGCAAGAATAATAAAACCAGATTTACTAGAGAATGTATTAATATTATTTTCTGATGATTTTTTCTTAACTCCTTTCTGGTTATTACTTCTTTTTATTTTACTCATATGTTTAGGAAAATTTGTTAAACATAAATTATTTAATTTGACCTACTTCATTTCTGTATAACTAAATATCATATACTACTTAGAATGGCAAGTAAAAATACAATAAAAAAAGGTTTGACCCAATTTAACGAATTCTAATTACAGAACTAAAAAGTATTATTTCTAATACTTGGATTTCAACAAATCTTTTAAATTCTTTTTTGTAATTAATTCTTTGAAATAGGGCAAACCTTTATGAGTTAATTCAAAATAAATACTTTCCAAAATATTTTGATAAAATTAAAATTTACAAATTCCAAATATTCCCGTTAATAGAATAGGTTTCATCAGTAATTTGTACGCTCCCATCGACGTTTCCGTCTGTATCATTAACATTAATGGATCCCGCGATAGCAACTCCTCCGCAATTTACTCCATAAAGAAACGCAGAAAGTGTTGTTCCAGCTTCAACTGAAATTGTACCTTGTGTTCCATCGGTTCTTGTATCAACTAATACCGTAGATCCTTCTTTAATAAGCATATAACCTACACAAGGTGTATAATTCCATAAGGTCCAACCTACATCATAGCATTCAGGAGCATCCCAATTGACATTTGCAGAAAATTCTTCACTTACATGCCAATCTGCAACGGGTGGACCTTCATAATGAATTTTAAATTTAAAATTCACATTTTGATCAATATCCCTATTTGTTACAGTTGTTATTATAGGAAATAATCCGGTCGAACTATAATCAGAAGGGAAAATAGAATTTGCGGTTATATTTACAGCACCTCTTGCTTTAAAAGTCATTCCAGCATCAGGGCTAACATATGTAAATTCAATAGAATCCCAACCCGCAAGCCAATCATCTACTGCTGGTTGCAAGTCTCCGTTACTTGTTGAAATTGTATAACCAGTTATTACACCACAATCATGTGAGTGTTCATCAACAGTCACTCCCAGTAAAGCATGTTTTAAAGCAGAGTGACTATCTTCTATATCAAGACAATTCTCACTTAATAAAAGTGCGTCTTCTTCATAAATAATTTCATCTTTTTGGCAACTTACAGCGAAGATGAAAACTGTTAAAATCAAAAGAAAAAATTTTAATGGTCTCATAATAATTGATTTAAATTAATAATTTAGAAAATGGGATTTGTATCTAAAATATTTAAGTTTTTATATAAGGGTGGATAATTTGATATTTTTAAAATCAATTTAAATAACTTGTAAATCAAATAGAGATTTGATTAATTTGAGCTAAGGTTATTCAAAAAGATAATTACATTTTTCTCATTAAGCTTTACAACTATTCCTTGCCTTTAATTAAACAATTGTATAATAGATGCTTGGATTATTAACACAATGTGTAATGAATTAATTTCTTGATGATTTAGAAGATCTGGAGCTCTCATTTTTTAGCATTTTTAAGGTTAAAGATTCAAAGATTAACTAATTGAAATAAAGGTAATAGTTTATGTCAATTTAACAAAATTTTTACATCTTTTCTCAATGTAAAAAACAATTATCACTTAAGTTGAATAGAATTACTTTAATAACTACCCTCCTGACCATTAGGGTATTTGCCAATAAATAATACCGGATTCCCTTACTTGACTTTTAATCATGTTATGTTTAAATTTAGCTTGAAAAATAACTGAATTAGAACTTTTAATAGAAAACATTTTTAACTAATGAAGTTTTATTCCTTACCGATTATTACCGGAATTCTTTTTATGGCATTTATCGGATGTAACAAAGAAGAGGAATATCCCGATAATCTGACCGAAGCTGTTAACATTTACCGCACTGAAAAGGGATTGAATAAAATCCCTGAATCCGCTTCCTTAAATTTTGTTGCAGAAACACACGTGCAGGACCTGTTTTACAACCACCCTGATACCGGTTTATGTAATTCACACAGCTGGTCGGGAGAAGGAAACTGGACAGCAGGTTGTTATACCAATGATTTATCAGGTGCAGAAATAATGTGGAATAAACCATTTGAACTTACAACTTATACAGGGTATGGTTACGAAATTACTGCTTTCAGTACTTCCGGAAATATAACCATTGAACAAATAATGGCACAATGGAAAAAATCGGAAGAACATAACAACATTATTTTATCCCGGGGAACTTGGAGCTCTGTTGAATGGAAAGCCATAGGTTCGGCAGTTTTTAAAAATTATGCGGTTGTATGGTTCGGAAAAGAGCCGGATATTACAACAGAAAACCCATAATACCAATAATTCCTTTTATAAGGATGC
>JAFGGF010000019.1 GCA_016930735.1 Prolixibacteraceae bacterium | reverse complement strand
GCAAGGATAAAATAAAAATGCCAATCACTTGAAAGTTCCAGGCCGCCCCAGTTGAATGAAAACATACTTGCTAAAAACAATTGGGTTTGATCAAAACCTTCCACTCTGAAAGGAACCCATGAAATTAGTACTACGAAGAAACTATAAAATATTGAAATTTTGCCTATCCGTTTTATCCAATTGCTCAAAAACAGACGTTCAAGGATCAAAAACAGTCCATGAATTGCACCCCAAATCACAAAATTCCAGGAGGCTCCGTGCCACAATCCGGAAACCAGGAATACAAACATCAAATTGAAATAGAGCCTTCTTCTGGTTTCAACACGGTTACCTCCCAAAGGATAATAGAGGTAATACCGCATAAAAGCCGTAAAAGTCATATGCCAACGCCGCCAGAATTCGGTGATGCTTTTTGAAATATATGGATTATCGAAGTTCTCCGGAAACCTAAAACCAAGCATGCGGCCCATCCCGATGGCCATATCCGAATAACCCGAAAAATCAAAATAAATCTGAAAGGCATAGGACAGGATACCGACCCAGGCAGTCGTAGCGTCCACCATTGAATAATCCAATGACATAACATAATCAACCCTCGAACCCAATACATCCGCAATGAGGACTTTTTTTGCCAGTCCGATGACAAACCTGTAAAATCCCAATAACCTGTCTTCATAGGTTTCCTTCCTGTCAACAATCTCACCGGCAATGGTCTGGAACCGGACAATTGGTCCGGCAATCAGTTGCGGAAACATGATGATATAAAGCACATAATGTAAAGGGTTTTTCAAAGGTGCATTGATTTTCCGGTAAGTATCAATGGTATAGGTAAGTGATTGAAAAGTAAAAAATGAAATTCCTATGGGCAGCACCACCCCGGTCCAATTAACTGCATGAAGGCCCATTAGTCCAAGAATTTCATTTACATTTTCAATAAAAAAATTTGCATACTTGAAATAAGCCAGTAACCCCAGGTTTAAAAATACGGAAATAGCCGCAAAGGACTTTTTTCGTATCCTGGAATTAGAAAAGTACATCGCCTTTACAACGTAAAAATTAACCAGGGTTGATCCCAGCAGGATAAAAACAAAATCAGGAGCGCCCCACGCATAAAACACAATGCTGAAAATAAGGAATAACAGGTTTTTGGCTTTTGACGGCACAAGGTAATACACCAACAGAAAAGCAGGGAAAAAATAGAGAAGGAAAATAATGCTGCTAAATACCAAACCTCAATTTTTAAGGCGCAAATTTAAGTGAAATGAAATAATATATTAATCACCTTATTTTGAAAATAATTATAAAATCCAATGTAAATTAAACCTTGAAGGAAAGAAGGGCAAAATTCACTTGTACCTTACCTCGGCAGATCAAAATATTTTTTGGAATTACCTCCCCAGGAATCGGGCAAAGGGCCCTGATCGATATCAAATCCCGGGTCAACACGCTGGTAGAGCGCGTACTGCCACCTGTAATTGGATAGTTCACCTGTAACATCCGAATGCAAAAGCATAAAGTCATTGGTCACAATATCCTTGGTGTAAAATATAAACCGTTTGTTTCGTTGCCCGTTGGTAAGTTCATAATAATGCCAGATTTCGTAAGGATAGGTTGCCGGTTCATTATAACTTTCCGATATGGCATTGGGAGGCCCATATTTCAAATAAATCCTGCCCCTGTCCGTATCAAATCCTTTTTGAATTTGAGTGGAATATGCCAGATTAACCTTATTTACCTCGCTCAGGTATGTTTGCCATGCTTTTTCCGGGTCAGCCGGATTGCGTTCATGCCAGAAATTATAAAAATACTTTTGCAATGTAGGAACATCCGATGATTGTAAGTGTACCAGAGCAAATCCTTTTTCCATTTCCGTTGAAATAGGTTCCAGGCATCGGATATAATCGATCATAGTATCTCTGTCGGTTATTTTACCGGCAAAGGTATTATCAATGCTAACGGCAGCAATATCTTCAAGTTTAAGTTGAATACGCGGGTTACTCCTTTGAATAAACAATTTGTTTTGGTGAAGCAACTGGTTTTGTTTATCCCGGGCTTCAACAACCAGGTAATAGTTACCGGATTGAAGGTTGGTGATGTCAAACTCGCTGAAAATAACATTTACATCTGAAGCTGATTGTTTTTTATAAATGATGTAGTTGCCCAAAGGCTTGTCCTTTTCCAGTGTTTGAAGATAACATGAGATGAGGTACTTTTCATTTTCGCCCAGTACTTTTTTTGTGTTGTAAACTTCCGAATAGAAAATGATCTTATTAACGCTCTCAGGGAAATAATAGGAAACCATCGGTATCAGGTCGTAACCGCTTTTCGTTATTTTACCATGTTCCTTCGCTGTCTGATAGGAATCGATCAATTGAATGCCCGATATGATCACTTCGTCATCAGGGTAGTTCATTACCAGCGGTTGAAGATTGATAAATGGCTTATTTTCGCTATTTAAATCCCAAATCTGTATTTCGAAATCATAGTTGCCATTTGGGAGTGAATACCGCTGCTGGTCGAGGAAATTAAAATTCAGATCAAGCGTATCTGCCAGTTCCGGGCTTTTGACTTCATATTTATCATAATTCACAATATCTTCACCATTTTTAAACAGTAAGATCACCTGAACCGTACCCTGGTATTTCCCACTTTCATTTTTAACATATTGAATAGTTTTCCCGTTAACCGAGAGGTATGTCTCAATATAGGGACCTTGCCCGGGTGAATTAAACGTAGCATAAGTAAGAAATGCGGAGAGTTTTTTCGGCAAAGCATCATTTACCAGAAAGAACATTAGAAATGAAAAAAATAAAAGCCGCAAGATATAAATGTAGCAGTTTTTCACTTTCATAAAAGTTTTTGATTTATTTTCATTATTAATCGAATCATTTGAAAACAAAATTAATTAATAAAATCTTCATTGTCAACAAACAATCAGTATTCGGCACACCCTGATAAGTTAACGGTTTTGATAAACTATTATTTAACAAGGTTGATAAAATAAAACATGAACCGACTTGTCAATTTTAAAATTTAAAGGGGACGATACCCAGTCTTAAATATCCTCAACACTTTCCCGGTAATTGATTCCCTTTTCACTCAATCCTTCAAGGATAAACCGGACACACTCCGGCTTTTTCCCAATAAATTCCGGGACAGAAACTCCTTTTTCATCGTAAAGTCCATTCACCAGCATTCGCAGCGCCATGGTCGCCGTATATCCGGTGGTTCGGGCCATGCTGTGTATTCCGGAGGCCCTGTCGAAATAATCGAGTAAATCAAATGTATACCGCAATTTGTGACCATCCTTTTTACCTTCAACGATAATCTTCATTACCGTCAGGTCCTCATCGCCCTGTCGCATTTTCCATTTGGGGAATAGAAGCCTGGAAGTAAATTCCAATGGAGAAATTTTTACATCACCAACTGTTAATTCTTCTTTATGGAAAAATCCGGTTTCCCGAAAAACTTTCATAATTTCAATATGACCCGGATAACGAAGCGTTTTCTCAATCATATTGGGAGCTTTGATGGTTTCAGCCAGGCTCCTTAAGCCATCGCTGTTAAATGCCTCCAGTGTGCCGACACCTTCAAAATCGATCAACTCGGGTTCTGAGAGCGCAGGTTTTACAACCATTTTCCCATTGGCAATGTAACGTGCAGGTCGGGTATATTCCTCAATCACATCAACAGGTGAAAAAACTGCTTTGTACTCAAAAGGCCATTCACGAACCCTGGGCAAGCCGCCCACGTATATTTTCACATCTTCGGTTTCATCAAGCAGGTGGTCGGCATAACCTACCAGCAAATTACTCATTCCCGGCGCGACTCCTATGTCGGAGATAACAGTTACATTCCTTTTTTTTGCAAGTTCATCAAGTTCCAGCACATTTTCCGGGAAAAAGGCTATATCGATAACATTCTTTCCTGCGTCCACAAGCGCTTTCAGGGTTTGAAATCCCATAAATCCCGGAACCGCATTCACCACAAAATCGTAATCCCTGACCAGATCTTTTACCCTGCCAGGGTCAGAAAGGTCGGATTCGACAGTAATTATACCGGAGTTACCGGCAATTTTTTGAAAAGCATTTTTATCCCTGTCGGCCACAGTTACATTCATACCTGCATCAGCAGCCAGATCCAGGGCCATTGGACCGCCTACGAGTCCACTTCCTAAAACGATGATTTTAACCATAATCAGAAAATTTAATATTTATTAAACTGACCCGTTTCCAAAGGTTTTTTTAGTTGTGAGAAAAACAATCCGGCTACAACGATCAGGATTCCCAATATTTTTTGCGAATTTAATTCTTCCCCGATAACAATGAATGAAAATATTCCGGTAAAAACCGGGATCAAATTGGCAAATACATTGGTTTTAGATACGCCAATTTCTTTTGTTGCAATGGTAAATGCTACGAATGCAAGAGACGAACACAACACTGCAAGCGCTACAATAGAACTGATCAATTCAAAATTAGGCCGTACTGAAAGAAAATGACCCAGGTCCAACAATAGGAAAACAGGTAAGAAGTATAATACACCCAATAAATTCTGCACTGCTATGATAAAAACAGGCGAATACCTGAGGGTAAGTTTTTTAAGGTAAACGGCATAGCCAACAGCACTAAATACAGCAAATAACAATGAAGATAAGCCAATCAACGAAGTTTCAAGCTTAAATCCCCGGGTCAGGATCATGATCAAAACACCCATAAATGAAATTGCCAGTCCAACGATATTTAATTTGCTGAGCCGCTCTTTCAGTACGAAATAACCCATTACAGGAACAACGAGGGGGATGGTTGCAATGATAACAGCACTAACTGTAGGTGAAGTGAATTTAACACCATAATTTTCACCTAGGAAATACAAAAACGGATTAAAAAGGGATGATATTAAAAATAAACCGTAATCCTCGCGACGGATTTTATTGAAAACACCAAATAGCTTGATCCAGGCAAACATCAGGGCCGATGATAAGATCAACCTGATAAAAATAATGGTAACCGGATTGTAATATCGAAGTGCTATGGCAGTCCATACGAATGACATCCCCCAGAAAAGCATGGAGATAATGGCTGATCCGTAAACATAATAATTGGACTTTTTCAAAGTGTGAAAGATTAAAACATTTTTATTATGAACGGCCCTTTTCAATTAAAATATTCGTGTAATGCTTCAATGAGCGCAGGATGAGGGTTATGGCCAATGCAAGCAGGAAGGCATAACCGGATATGCCAAACGGTTCAATCTTGCCAACTGTAAAAAATTGCCTGAGGAAGTCGACAAACATAAATCCGGTAACCGTAGCCAGCAATCCTGAATACTCCCTTCTCAACACACTTTTAAATGAAAAAGGAAGGGGATTTTTTTCATACTTTCGAAGGTCGGGTATAAAGGCGGGCACTTTTTTTGACCATCCGAGATATGCATCACCAAATTTACGTTCCAGGAAACGCTCCTCGGCAAACATGATCCGCTCATAATACAGCCAGAACATCAGGGAAACAATGATTACAAAATATATATTAAAAGTAAATAATACAATCCCGATCCACATCAGGTAGTTACCAAGATACAATGGATGCCTTACAGTAGAGTAAATCCCGGTAGTATTGAGTGATTCCGCTACCTGCCCCTCCGTATTTCTTCCCGAAGTTCCGGCCGGAGTAGTCCCAATCGAAATAGCTCGTATGATAAACCCCGAAAAACTTAAAATTACAGAAATCCAGGTTAATACCAACACGGCTGCACCATCCAGGGTATCATAGCCCGTAAAATAAATTACCGGTACGGCCAGTAAAAAAAGGATAACCGGAACCTGTCCCCGGATTCGAAACAAAGCATTCCCGCTTTTTTCAAATGCATGAATCAATGCCATGTAAATTAGATTTTATGCGAAATTGCCGGCAAAATTATGAATTATAAGTCAAACCCTTAATTTATAATCATTCCAAATGAAAATAAATTATTTATTATATAAATTTGCTGCAAAACAGGTCAATTGATTAATTCCATTC
>JAFGGF010000121.1 GCA_016930735.1 Prolixibacteraceae bacterium | reverse complement strand
TTTATATTATGCCTATTTTAAACATATGGCTGAAAAGATTGTTTATAAAACTGATACTAACAAATGATACTGGATAACATTTGTTATAAAAATATTAATCAATTAACTAAAAAATATTAAAAAATGGAAGGAATCACTAATCATCAGGAATTTGTATCGATGCCACGTATTGGAGACCAGGCACCGGAATTTAAAGCAGTAACAACACAAGGTGAAATCAATTTCCCTTCAGACTATGAAGGTAAATGGGTAATTTTGTTCAGCCATCCGGCTGATTTTACCCCGGTTTGTACTTCTGAATTTATGACTTTTGCAAGCATGCAGGATCAATTCAAACAAGCCAATTGTGAGCTTGTTGGCCTTTCAGTTGACGGACTTTACAGCCATATTGCATGGTTGCGTACCATTAAGGAAAAAATTGAATACAAAGGGATGAAAAATGTAGAAGTAACATTTCCTTTGATTGAAGATATTAAAATGGATGTTGCCCGTAAATATGGTATGATCCAGCCAAATGAAGACACTACAAAAGCAGTCAGGGCTGTATTTTTTGTTGATCCGAAAGGTGTTATCCGCACCATAATCTATTATCCTTTAAGTTTGGGGAGGAATTTTGATGAACTATACAGGGTCCTGGTTGCGTTAAAAACAGCCGATGAATTTGGTATTGCCACTCCGGCCGACTGGCGTCCGGGTGACGATGTTATTGTTCCTCCTGCAGGTTCCTGTGGAACTGCAAAAGATCGTATGGAATCAGGAAGTGATGATATGAAATGTTACGACTGGTTCTTCTGTACAAAAAAACTGGACAAGGAAAAAGTCCTTGATAAAGTGCTTAAAAAATAAGAACAGACAATTGATAAACAGGGCAGGGAAACCTGCCCTTTTATTTTGCCCTGTTTTTTTCATGGATTTTTCTTACAAGGCAAGCAGCAGTTTTTCTGGGGAATAACCGGTGAAGCTGTGCCATAATCCTACTTGCAAATCCTGGGATTGCAACAGATTTTTCTTTCATTAAAGCATTAAAGCCATAATCAGCCACTTTTTCAGCTGAAAATATATTCCACGAAATTTCAGGCTTTTTATTGCCTGTAACTTCCTGAAAGTTAGTAGCTACCATGCCTGGGCATAAAACTGTAACGCTCACACCGGTATTTTTTAATTCGTTTGATAAAGCTTCGCCCAGGTATAAAAGATAAACCTTCGATGCCGCATAAACCGACATGATTGGAGCAGGCTGAAAAGCTGCCAGCGATGAAACCAGCATGATTTTCCCTTCACCCTTTTTAACCATATCGGGCAAAAACAACCGGGTAAGCTGACTGGTTGTAACCACTGACAAACGTATTAAATCAGAAAACCTTTCTTCTGAGGTTTCATGAAAAAATCCAAAAATCCCGAACCCGGCATTATTAATCAAAATATCGACTGAAATTTTCAGGCTATTAACTTCGTCAAATATTTCTTTAGCTGAACCATCAACACTTAAATCTTTATAAATGGTATATACTGATAAACTCCCTTTATCAAGAATTTCATTTTTAACCAATTCCAGATTTTCAGCATCCTTATCAACCAAAACAAGGTTATAGCCGCATTTAAAAAATTTAAATGCAAAAGCACGTCCAAGACCACTTGCCGCACCGGTTATCAAACAGTATTTATTCATTATAAAATATGATCTTCCCCTAAAATATAGATTTTTATCTATTCTTTAAAACATTATATTCACAGATGCTGAATATGGTGTCAATACAGGCGTTATCGAAAAATTCTTATTCTTTTTAAAAGGCTGCCAGTTTTTAAGTGGTTTGAAATGATAAACCAGGTTAACGGTTAAAATTCCGATACCTGCACCTGCAACTACATCCGACAACCAGTGTTTATCATTTGTAATACGTAACAATCCTGTAGTTGCGGCTACTGCAAATCCACTGTACGCAAGAAGCGGATCGGTATCTTTAAACTCTTTATATAACATGGTTGCACCTACAAAAGCACAGGTTGTATGCCCCGAAGGGAAAGAAGTCCTGACACCTGATGGCCGTTCCACTTTGGTGATCCGTTTTAACGATTGTACGGCAAGCACGGACGCTGCCTGGGAAATTACCAGATATTTTGTCTGGTCGAAAACACTGTTCTTGTGTTTAATCCCCATCAGGTCGAAAGCATACATCTGAGCCATTGGAGCAAACTGTAAAATATTATCAACTTTTGTATTTGTATTCGGGAACTGATCCTGAATATCTCTTTTTAACGTTCCGAAGCTTAAGGCTGTTCCAGTTGCAATAAATGAAACAGGTAAAACCTGCTTTTTCAAAAAAGATTTTTCGGGATTAATTTTTACAGTTAAAGTATCATTTTGGGCGTTACCGTTTAATATCAGAATTAAACAAAAAAAGAAAAAAAGAAAATATTTCATGCCATCAATCATTCAATTCCAAACAACTCAATTATCAACTTCGTTTACAAAGATTTATTTCAGGCATCCTGTTAAATAACTTTAAATTTTTTCAAT
The DNA here is from genome assembly GCA_016930735.1 of Prolixibacteraceae bacterium. Classification (GTDB taxonomy): domain Bacteria; phylum Bacteroidota; class Bacteroidia; order Bacteroidales; family Prolixibacteraceae; genus JABMQB01. The sequence continues at coordinate 1,473 of JAFGGF010000121.1, read as the reverse complement.
TCCATATACTTTTTCCTTTTTCCCTTTGCCTTTTAACAGAATTTCTCCGATCAGTTTTTTCTGAAATTTATGGTTGTCGGGCAAATGTTTCGACAACCTGTCAGAAATCAATATCTTCTGATTCAGTTTATTACACATTTTTTCAAGGCGTGAAGCGGTATTTAATACATCTCCGTGATACGCAATTTCCCGTTTTATATCACCCACTTCTGTAACAGTAATGATTCCTTCATCAAGCCCTGCTTTAAACATGGGGAAATTTCCAAACTTCGACATATAAATCCTTTCATTTTTTTTGAGCCTGTTTTCGTAAGCATAAAAAATTTCAATACAATTACAATTTTCAAAGCCTTTATCAGCTTTCCAAGTTAAAACAATTTCATCGCCGACATACTGATAAACCTGAGCCTTAAATCGTAAAATCAATTCATTCAGGTCGTGTATGCAGGACTGAATAAAACGGCTGTAATCGTAATGCCCGAGCTCTTCAGCCAGGCCGGTTGAATTATTCAGGTCGAGGAACATAAAAATCCTGCGTTCTTTTCTGGGTTTATGGTATGTGCCAATAATCATATGAAGAAATACTCCCCTGCCAAATTTCCGGCTAACCTGAGAAACGAGATTTAAAAATACAATCGCCAAAATAACATAAAGTACCAGTGAAATATTCAATAAAGCCGGTGTTTCATTAAGAAATTCGATCATACTATCTACCGGAATCAAATCAAACACAATATAAATCGCGACTACAAAACCCATCGATAAAATTATTGCAAAAAAGTAAAAAAGGCTTTTAATCAGAATAATTGCACCAAATGACTTTTTCCGGATTTTTGTTTTACCAACAATATATTCCACAACACTGTAAAGAATACCAAACATGATTCCCTGTCCAAGTATTTCAACATTCATCAATGGCGAAAAAATATATCCTCCATATAAATCATGAGGTAAATATTCTTGAAAACTCCACCATGTAAAAAAGAAATAGATATACATGAGTGCAATCCAGAAAATTGTGACAAAAAGGAATTTTTCTATAGCCGGAAGTATTGTTGATTTATTTAATCTGGTCATTTGGTTATTTAAACAGAAGGTTATTGTTTTTGTTAAAACTACTGAAAATGTCTTATCCAGTCAATTTTTCACCTCAGAATATTCCATAACAGTTCGAATTTTGGTATTTTTTATCTCTGTTTTTTGATTTTATGATATTGGTATCTTAACTTGCAGGTCCTATCAACTGACAACATATTCAACTAATAACCAATGAAATTTGAATCCGGCAAACTAAATTCAATCAAAACCCAAATTCAGCAAATCCTTGATAAGGCAGAGGAACTGGAAAATTTTTACAAAGAGGATATTTTAAAAGTCCATCCGGTTTATCAGAAAAGTGCTCAAAACCTTATTCATTACATGGCTCTGAGGAGTTTTGAAATCAGCGAATTACAGGATGAATTAAGAGAGTTG
>JAFGGF010000120.1 GCA_016930735.1 Prolixibacteraceae bacterium | reverse complement strand
TCAGCTTGGGTACGGGAACGATTCAATAAATGTCCGAATCGATTCATCCATTGCAAAAATATCGCTGATGGTTAACGAATTCGGATGTTGGAGTGACACGGTTGCCAAGTCAGTAAAAAGAAAACCGCATTTCGATTTTTACACTTTGGATGAAAAGGGATGCCAGCCCTATCTTCTCGAAATATTCCCTGAAACAAATGACGACTCACTGGAATATACGTGGATTTACGATACTTTGCCCAACATTACATCAAATCCGGGAGTTTACTATTTTTCAGAACCGGGAGAATTTAACATAGAAGCAATTGCTTTCTCAAACGAGACACAATGCAGCGATACCCTGGTAAAGAAGGACTGGATTACAGTTCATCCTAAACCGGTTGCTGCCTTCGAAGTTAATTATCCGGTTGCAACCATCGAAAATCCGGATATAACATTTTCAAACCTTTCCGGTTTGGCTGAAAATTATTTTTGGGATTTTGGCGACTCATTCAATTCGATCCTTGAAAATCCTCAACATTCATATTCCGAAATTGGCGAATACAATGTAAACATGATTGCCGAATCCGGTTTCGGATGTCTGGATACTACTGATTTTCTGATCCGGATTGTGCCGTTTTCGGTATTTGCTCCGAATGCTTTCCGCCCCGACAGTGACATTCCTGAAAACCGTGTTTTTATGCCGGTTGGAATTGGGGCCGACCCGGAAAGGTTCAACATAAAAATTTATACACGTTGGGGGACACTGGTTTTTGAATCAGATAATCCTGAATATAAATGGGATGGAAAAACATTAAACGGCGAGTTGGCTCCAATGGGAAATTATATCTGGAAATCAAAATATTACGACATCCAGGGGATCGAACACAATCAAAACGGATATGTAATTTTGATCAGATAGTATAAATCTGTTATTAAGGGTTGAATTGTATCAATATGTCTTTTAATATTAAATATAAATTCAGTTTAATATTTTGTATTTTGCACTGGCTGGAAACAGGAATAACAAAAACGAACCAATGAAACAATTAATAATCCTTACTGCATTTTTATTCTTTCCGGTTTGGTTTTTCGCACAGGTTCCTGCCAACGATTGCCACACTTCGACAGAAGGCACTGATTTCTGGTTTGGTTTTATGCAGGGACGGGACCTGAAAAATATCCATTTCCTTGAAATTGTAGTAACTGCACGTGAAGCAACAACATTTACAATTACCTACGGACCTGGCGAAACCGAATTCGGAGGGATCAGGCAGGTTGGTTCTGATGTGCCTACACGAATTGTTATCCCCTGGGAACTGGTTGAACATTTCACCTCTGAAATTATTGAAAACAAGGGCATTCACTTAAAATCGGTAAAACCGGTAAATGTTTATGCCCTTAACTGGGACCAGAATTCGAATGATGTAGCAGTAATTTACCCTATAAAATCGTTGGGCACAGAATATTATGCCATGTGTTATACTCCTTCTGCAATTCCGACTGATAATGGAAAAAATACAGAATTCCTGATTGTTGCAACCGAAGATGAAACAAAAATAAAAATTACCCCATCGGTAAACACACATGAAAACAGGCACCTTAAAGGCAATACCTATGAAATAAATTTAAACAGGGGGCAATCGTATCAGGTACAGTCGTTGAATAACAATAACTGGCCCGGGCAGGGAGACCTGACAGGAAGTTACATTCTGTCGGACAAACCCATTGCATTGTTTTCAGGATCATTGATTGCCATGATCCCTCCGGCAAGTCCAATGTATGGAACCGGAGACCATCTTTTTGAACAAATCCCTCCTGTTTATGCCTGGGGAAGGGAATTCCTGACTGTTCCATATAAAACAAGATTTCGTGACAGACTAAGAATTCTGTCAAAAGAGGATCATACAATTGTCTGGATAAATGGGTTAAAACCTGATACACTTGACCGTGGAGAATTCAAAGATACTGTACTTTTAGACTATCAACCCAAAAGAATTATCGCAGAAAAGCCTATCCTGATTGCCCAATACAGCCAGTCAGCCAGTGAAGATTTAGGTGAATATGCAGGTGGAAATAATGAACCATTTATGACAATATTAAGTCCGGTTGCCCAGTATCGGAACAGTGCTAATTTTGCAGTATACCCGGCACAACAATATGCCAATTATTTTATCAATGCCGTTTTCCCCAATTCCCAGCGGCCGCATATGTATCTTGATGGAGTTAAACTTGAAGATATGAGGGACGATAAAGGAGAATCATTATTTCATCAGCATGCCAATAATTATTCTTTTATACAGTACCATTTTGATACACTGGCTCAGAATAAAATCCACAATATATGGACCGACGATCCTGATGGAGGTTTTTATGCCTATTCTTACAGTTACGGGCTTCAGGAGTCTTTTGGATATGGTGTGGCATTTAATCTCGATAACCTGCTTGACCTGGGAAGCAGCATTAATTTCCAGATGGATACACTTTTATTGTGTTATGGCGATACCATTACCCTGGATGCAGGCTGGTGGTTTAAAGAATTCGAATGGAACACAGGTGATACAACTCAGATTATTGCGGTTGCCGACAGCGGATGGTATTCAGTTCAGGTAAAAGATGCCAAAGGTTGCCCGCAGGAAGATTCGGTTTATGTTTTCCTGAGCAAACCGGTTGCCGATTTAATATATGATAATGTTGAAGGATGCCAGCCTTTTTCTTTAAATCTGGATGGCGGTGAAAAATTCCGGAAATATTATTGGAGCAATGGTGAAAGGACAAGAAGGATCACTGTTGATACAACCGGAGTTTACTCAGTTATTGTAGAGAACAGGTATGGTTGCCAGGCCTCTGATTCAATGAGGCTGACTGTTTTCCCGACACCTAAGATAAACCTCCTCGCAGATAATACCATTTGTGATACACTGGAAGCTGATATTGAAGTTAAACTATCCTATTTCAACTCCCTGCCCTGGGATCTTCCTCTGGAAACAAAGTGGTATGCTGAAAATCAAAATGTAACTTTATCTGACACCACAGAAACTACCGTTCATATTTC
>JAFGGF010000119.1 GCA_016930735.1 Prolixibacteraceae bacterium | reverse complement strand
TTATTTATGTTGACCAAACGCAAGGGATTCTATCCTTCAGGTACATGGACAGGTACATCAAACGATTACCAGTATATGCCTTTAAGTTCTATATCATTTGGTGTTAAAGTTGTATTCTAAAAACGTAAGAAAATGAAGAAAATTAAATTAATATTTACGATAATAATCTTCTTATTCGTATTCGGATGTAGTGAAGATTTTCTTGACCTGGAACCACAGGCACAGGTTACGCCCGAGCAACTTTCAGAATTGCCTGAATCAAAACTGGTAGGAGTTTTCCAGGGCAAATTAAATGGTGTTTATGGTTTCCTTCAGAGGAATGGAAACATAGAGAGGGAACCACATTCAGGAGTTCGTTCATGGGATATTGTTTCAGATATGATGGCCAGTGATATTGTAATGACCCGTGAAGGTTACGGCTGGTATTGGGATTCATATAAAATTAATGAACACGTAGCCACATACAGGCGTACTAATGGAGTATGGCAAACCTGCTACAATCAGATTTATACGTTGAATGGAATTCTGGAAACAATGTCTGAAATTCCTGAAGACCCGAATTTAAGAGCAATTTATGCTCAGGCAGCAACATTAAGGGCTTTCCATTATTTTAAACTGATTAACTGGTATCAGCAACCCTATATGGAAAATGCTGATGCTCCCGGTGTGCCGGTTATTATCACTTCAAGCGCTGAGCCAACAGGAAGGGGCACGGTTCAGCAGGTATATGATCAGATTGTAGCCGACCTGGATGCTGCAACGCAGGCATATTCCGATCCCGATGTTGCTACTCTTACAAATACTGCGGCTAATGCTTCAGTAACCGCTGGTTTATATGCCTATGTGGCAATGACCATGGGAAATTATTCAAAGGCTGCAGAAAAAGCAAATGAAGCAAAAGCAGGTTTTCCTTTAATGTCGCCTGGTGAATGGTTGGATGGATTCCACACCATTACCAATCCTGAATGGATGTGGGCTCTCGAAATTAACAGTGAAACAACCGGTTACTACGATTCATTTTTCTCGCATATGAGCAACATCGACCCTGGTTATGCAGGTGCTATCAGAATGTATAAAGTAATAGATGCAGCCCTGTTTAATCAAATTGATGAAACCGACTGCCGTTATGAAGCATTTTCGTATAACGGGCAACCTTTCAGCTTCAAATTTTACGATGCCCCTGAACTTAGCGGCGACTGGCTTTCACCCTATGTTTTTATGCGCTCGGCTGAAATGTATTTAATTGAAGCAGAAGCCAAAGTCCGCTCAGGCAATGAAACCTCTGCCAGGCAAGTGTTGAGCGAACTGGTTACAGCAAGATGTTATGGCGAAGATCCTTATAACATTTCTTTACTTAGCGGACAGGATTTACTGAATATGATCCATTTGCAGGCGCGTATTGAACTATGGGGCGAAGGAAAATCATTGTGGTATGCAAAAAGATTCCACCGTACTTTTGTCAGGAATTACGAAGGTACAAACCATACCGAAATTCTTGATAATTATTCATGGAATGATCCGAAATTAATTCACCTGATTCCTCAGAATGAAATAAACAACAATCCGGAAATTTCTGAAGACGACCAGAATCTCTAGATTCATTTAAAAAATTCTACCCGAAAGCCAAAGCTTTCATAGTAGTTTTTTTACGCACAAACGAGAACGGAGGCCTTGCCTCCGTTCTTTATTTTATCTGACTAACTTTAAAAATCCATATTATCATCAGGCTCGTTCCGATTTGTAATCGTTGAGGAATTAAGCAGAATTGAAAATTATGAATTTCAATAAATCCTAATATTTTTCAGCTAATGGCTGAGACACGGATTTAAAAATCCGCGCCAGCTTTGCAAGCATAACTGAATCAAAATACTACAATGTTTTCAGCCTAAAATAACTAACTATTTAGTTGTATCTTTATCTGAATCAATTTCTTTAAAATGTTTCAGTTATGGAAAACGGAGAAATTGTATTTGCTAAATTCTGGTTCCGTGTATTCGCCAGGCTTGTCGATACAACCCTGGTGTTGTTTATATCCTGCCTTCCTCTTTTTATTGGCAGTTTCAGGAAAGAATTATATGATGACAGTACACTTGTGTTTTATATATTTTTTTTATCAGCAGTAATTTTTCATTTCTTTTATTATCCAATCCTTGAATCAACCGGAGGTACCCTTAGTAAAAGACTGGCACACATAAAAACATTAAGTATAACATCAGAGAAAAGCCCTAAGATATTCATTTCATATGGCCATTCGTTAACCTGCCTGGTACTTTCAATCCTAACACTGTTTTTTATTTTAGGTGTACTGAACATATTCAGAAGTAAATTAAAACAAACCTTCTGGGATGAATGGTTTTTTGTAGTTGTAATTATGAAATTCAATTGAAAATAAGCTGTTATTCAGTTTATTTTAATAATTTTTAAGCCTTTACTAACCACCAACTTATACCGATCCGAATGCTTACGGATTACAATGGTTGGTCAAGCTTAAAAGTTAATGTCCCTTAATGACAAAAAGGCTGTAAAAAATTACAACCTTTAATAATCCAACTAAACTAATTACAGTTATATCTTAACTACTATGCTTTTTAAGGAAGTATTAACTGATCATCCAGGATTCAACGGTTAATTCCGGTTCATAATCTATGTTTGCCATTTTTGGAGTTACTTCATTGAACATCCAGTTTTCCAGTTCCAGTGCGGTTTCAACATCTTCAACAAAACTGTAGTTTTCATTCTGTGGTTCTGCTTTTGTCATCCAGCCTTCCAGTTCAAGTTCTGCTTCTGTTTCCTGAACATATCCTGTAATATCCATAAAGTTTGTATACAGGTCTGTTTCTACCATCATCCAGTTTTCCAGCCGAAGTGCTGTTTCATTGTTTTTATGATTTGAGGCTTCTGCTTTTACATTTAAAACCAATAATAAAAGCGCTATTAATGTCCCTGTTGCTAATTGTTTTACTGTTGTTTTCATAACTTCAAATTTTAATTATTTTATTTTGATTCAAAGCTACAGTCAAAAGATAAATCCTGAAAATGAAATAGATATATTGGCATTTTTTACCGACGGAATTGTTTTTTATATCTTTGGTATTTGCAGTTCCTACAATTCCTACAAAGAGCCTGTGCCAAATAAATATGGAAATTTTTATTCATAATTAATAAATTTCAGGCTTATTAAAATTATCCTTGGATTTATATCTTAAAATAGTAATTTTAAATGGCTTTTAATGAAACATAATCACCAGATAAAAATATATTTGAACTAACTAAACTTTCAAAACTTAAACCAATGAAAACAAAACAATTCACATTGCTATCCGTGATCCTTTTATTTTTCATTTTCGGCTGTGATAAAAATTCATTTGAAAAAAATGATTCCGGCACATTTACAGATGAAAGAGATAATAACAAATATAAATGGATTAAAATAGGTGAACAAATCTGGATGGCAGAAAACCTTGCCTATCTTCCCGAAATAAATTTATTAGATAATCGCTCAGAAACTGAAGCGCGGTATTATATAAACGGTTATTACGGTACCGATTTAAATGCTGCCAAAGAAACCGAAAACTACAAATTTTATGGCGTTTTGTATAACTGGACTGCTGCTTGTGAAGTCTGCCCGTCTGGCTGGCACCTGCCATCGGATGATGAATGGAAAGAACTGGAACGTACTATCGGCATCGAAGAAGAGCAATTGGACTTATGGATGGATGATAGGCGGGGAGTTGGAATCGGGACCAAATTAAAATCTACAGAAGGCTGGATTGGAAGCAGTTACGGCGAAATGAACGGAAACGGAACTAACGATTTTGGATTTAATGCTCTCTCAGGAGGATATTCAACAAATGGGACAGTCCCCCCGGGAGAAGAAGGATATTGGTGGACATCAACAAATGAATTTCATGAAAATACAAATACCACAGAAAATTACCCGTGGGCAAGAACCTTAAAGTATTACCACACCTATGTCGATCGCCAGTTCTTCACTAAAAATTTTGGATTCAGTGTCCGATGTGTAAAAGACTGATTATTTCTGCGCCAATGTTTAAAACAGGAAATCAGGATTTTATGTAGAGAGGAACAAAAATAACCAGAATAGTTACTTATTACTGTTAGCTGCTTTTGTGGATTAAAATTGCAGGTTCATAAATTTATTTTCCCAAGTGCAAGAAATAACCCACTGAAAACTGAAAAGAAGACAGATTTGGATATTTAATATTATCGACAAAATTTTGAGGAATATTATATTGGTAAGTAACCTGAAAATCGAAATTCTTATAACTGAAATACAACGGC
>JAFGGF010000004.1 GCA_016930735.1 Prolixibacteraceae bacterium | reverse complement strand
TGAACAGAAATTCTTTTGTTTCACCACGGTTTTCGGCAGCATACCAGTTTACTCCCCAGAGCCAGGTTTCATTTGCTTATGGAAAATTTATCCAGGTGCCGGAAGACAATTTCCTGATTTATAATCCGGACTTAAAACCTGAAAAGGCTCGTCATTTGATCATTAATTACCAGATAATCAAAAACAACCGGACTTTCAGAATTGAAGCTTATGATAAAGACTATTCTGATCTGATAAAATATGAAGAGCTTTATTCAACAATTCCGGAAACCTATTCAAATGCTGGTTTTGGTTACGCACGCGGCATTGATGTCTTTTTTCGAGACAGGTCGGTTTTTAAAAACGGCGATTTCTGGTTGGCCTACTCTTTCATCGATAGCAAGCGTAATTACCATGATTTTCAATTTGTCCGCACTCCTGAATTTTTAACCCGGCATAACCTTTCTCTTCAATACAAACATTATTTCGAAAAAGTTGATGCTTACTTTACTGTTATTTACGGATTTGCATCAGGACGGCCTTTTATCGATCCCAATGCCGGAAATACCATTCGAAAAACAAAATATTATCATAACCTGAGCGCCGGGATTTTCCATTTTACTGAATGGTTCGGAAAGTTTACAATGCTTCACATTCAGGTTACAAACCTGTTGGGATTTAACCATGTTTTTGGTTACCGTTTTTCAAGCTCCCCTTTAGAAAACGGAATTTATACTTCACTCCCTAAAATTCCACCATATAAAAGAATGGTCATTTTCGGGATTTACATCTGCCTGCAAAATCAAACTCAATTTTAATACAACCTATATGAAAAAATCAGTATTTATAATTATCGCCCTTGCTGTAAACTTGATCGTTTCTGCACAGGATACAACTTATTATTCAGTATTGCGAAAAGGAATAGCCTTTTCAAACCTGGAATACAGGCAAAAAAATTATCAGGAACTGGCAAACATCTGTGAAAGAATTATTTCGTTAAAACCGGATGAATGGTTGCCATTCTATTATGGTGCTTATGCTTATATAAATATGAGTTTTATTGAAGCGGAACCGGATGTTAAAAAGGAATATTGCAAAAAGGCAAAAATTTATCTGGAAAAAGCAAAAGATATAAATCCCGGAAATCCCGAACCTGACATTTTAGAAGCAATGTTCTGTTATGCAATGATGGAAATTACTCCAATGGTTAATGGGCCGCTTTACCTGCCCCGGTCGAAAAAAGCACTTGAAACAGCCAAAAATAAAGATCCTGAAAATCCTAGAATTTATTACCTCGAAGGAAAATCAACCATGTACATGCCTGCATTTATGGGAGGAGGGAAAGATGTTGCAATCCCCTTATTCGAAAAAGCACTTGATTTATTTAAACGATTTAAACCTGAATCGAATGTCCATCCATCGTGGGGCAAAAGTGACACTGAAAAACTTTTACAGGAGTGTAAAATCACAGCAGATTAGCTTTTTAAAAACCAAAGGGAATGTGTAATTTTAATCAACTTTTAAAATATTGAAAAAAATCCATATCAAATATTGTAAAAAGGCAACTTTATTTTTGCTGTCTCCGGTCACAATCGGATTTCTCATTCTGATTATGACGTATCCAAAAGGTTTTACACAGCTGGAAATTCTGAAATATGTTATTATTTACTCCTATTCAATCGGGATACCTTACATTTTATTTTCCGATTTTATCGAAAAAAAAATTGAAATACGCCTCCGTTGGCTTGAAAAACCAGTGAAACGTTTTTTTGTTACAATTGCATTTAAAACAGGCTTTGCATTTGTTTTAGTTTTGTTGATCCACTATTTTTTCTTTTTTAGAATCAGAGGTGAAAACCTAACAGATATTTATGAAAAAACACTAAATGCATTCTTTTCTGCTGTATTTTTTGTGGGTTTAAGCATTTTTACAAGTAATACCATCGTCTTCCTTAAAAACTGGAAGCAGGCTGCCGTAAATGAAGAAAAATTAAAAAGGGAAATCCTGAACGTTGAATTTGAGGCTTTAAAAAATCAGGTAAATCCTCACTTCCTTTTTAATAACCTAACAGCACTTTCCTCCTTGCTATATAAAGACCAGGACAAAGCTGTCCGGTTTATTAATCAGTTATCAGAAATTTACAGGTATGTACTCGAATACGGGAAAAATGAAGTTGTTTCGCTGGAAACCGAAAAAAAACTGCTTAATAATTTTATTTATTTGTATGGAATCCGGTATGAAAATGGATTGAAAATCAACATAAATATCCCGGAAGAAAGAAACAAATTTATTGTGCCTATGTCCTTACAGATACTTCTCGAAAATGCCATTAAGCATAATACACTTTCTGAAGAACAACCATTGGAAATAAAAATAACTTTGGAGGATAATTATATTTCTGTCTGGAATAATTTTCAACCGAAAACAAGTGTGCAGCATTCCGGGAAACTGGGGCTAAATAATATAAAATCGAGGTACAGGTATTTAACAAATAAAGAAGTTATTATTGAAAAAACAAATGAGCATTTTAAAGTGAAGGTCCCGGTATTAAACAAAAAGCCATGATAAAAGCGTTAGTTGTAGAAGATGAAAAACCGGCTGCTGACCATCTGTTAAAGCTGATAAATTCTTCAGAATTTGACATTCAGTGTGTTGATGTGTTGCGTTCGGTAAAATCGGCAACCGATTGGTTTAAAAAAAATCAGCAACCCGACCTGATATTTATGGACATTCAACTTTCAGACGGGCTTAGCTTTGAAATATTTGAAAGGACAAAAATAACCTGCCCGGTAATTTTTACAACTGCTTTTGAGGAATATGCGATCAAAGCTTTTAAAGTGAACAGTATTGATTACCTGTTAAAACCTGTCAGCTCTGAATCATTGTTATTTGCACTGAAAAAGTTTTCGTCGCAATACTGGCAAAAAAGGGATATCACTGCAGAATTATTTTCATACCGTGTCGATAAAGTAATGCAATTGCTGACCAGGCAATATAAATCACGTTTTGTTGTTAACGCAGGAGTCCATATCCGGTCAATCGAAACTGACAATATCATTTGTTTTTACAGCCTCGAAAAAACAACTTTTTTGTTTGATCAAACAGGGCAATCATACGACATTAATTATTCTCTCGAACAACTTGAAAATTTAAATAATCCCAACCAGTTTTTCAGGATAAACAGAAAATATATTGTTAATCGTTCCTCCATAAAAGATATTGTTTCATATTCAACCAACAAGCTGAAAGTATCCATCGACAAAATCTCTGATACTGAAACTTTTGTAAGCCGAAGCAGGCTAAAGGATTTCAGGTCCTGGCTTGAAAAATAAATGAATCCGCTCAGTCAGTTAAGAATAACTATTAATTATTTACGTTTTTTTATACATTTGGCACACAATCGGAGAAGTATGAAACACAGGTTACTGATTAATTTTTGGGGTTTACTGCTTATTATTTCAGGTATACCTTTATCAGCCCAGCAGTTGTATTACGGGAATAAAAAGCCTAAACTGGTTATTGGAATTGTTGTGGAGAACATGCGCCCTGATTACGTCGACCGCTATTGGGATAAATTCCAGGAAGATGGTTTTAAAAAGCTTTACAGCGAAGGGGCAGTCTGTACAAACTTTAAAATAGAACAGCATATTCAGAGTTATGCTACCGGAACTGCCACCTTATTTACAGGTGTTTACCCAGCAAGCCACGGAATTATCTCCCCAACCTGGTACGACCGTGTTTCTTCAAAAGAAGTCAGTTGTGTTGAAGATAACTACTATTTTACTGTTGGTGCCGATACAAAATCGGGTAATGTTTCTGCAAATAAATTAACTGCAAATACCATAAGCGATAACCTGAAAGTTTTTACAAAAGGCAAATCGAAGGTATTCAGTGTGGCTTTAAATACTCCAACTGCAGTATTTTCAGCAGGGCATGCTGCCGATGGAGCATACTGGTTCGATGAAGAATCAGGAAGGATGATTTCCAGTTCGTATTATGTGAATACTTTCCCCGACTGGGTCAGGGTATTCAATTCAAACAATTATGCTGATATTTATGCTCACCGCAACTGGACAACACTCTTGCCCTTAATTACTTACGAAGGCAAAGCAGAAGATGATTATATCTTCGAAAAAGGCTATTTCGGCGAATTTAATACATTTCCACATGCCATTTACAAATATGTAAACAGAATGGGAAATTTCCGACCTTTAAAAACAACTCCGTGGGGAAATCAACTTGTGTATGATTTTTTTGTTGAACTTCTTGATAATGAAGATATCGGGAAAGATGAAACTACCGATTTTGTATCAGTAGCCTTTTCTTCAATGGATTATGAATATGGCTCATTCGGACCCGAATCGATTGAAATGGAAGATACTTATCTGAGGCTCGACCAGAATATTGCTGCTTTATTAAAACAAATTGAAACAAGGTTTAATATGGAAGATGTATTGATCTTCCTGACTGCGAATACTTCGGCATCATATCCGGTTGAGTATTTAAAAGAAGAGTTCAATCTTGCTGTAGGACAGTTTTCACCCGAAGGTGCTTTTGCACTTTTAACATCGTTGCTTAATTTAACATATGGTGAAAATACCTGGATTGAAAATGTTTCTGGACAACAGGTATATTTTGACCAGAAACTGATTGAAAAGAACAATATTAATAAAGAACAAATCATAGAAACAGCAGCAACTTTTATTAACCAGTTTGAAGGAGTAAAAATAACCCTGCCTGCACACGACCTGGAACGTGGTGCATCAGGGCCAAATATTCAGGCATATATTTATAATTCGTACAATAAAAAAAGGTCGGGCGATTTTTTATATTCGCTCGAAGAAGGATGGCAACCAACCTACAAATTTGAAAGGGTCAATTATACCGACCAGACTCACATTCCGCTTGTTTTTTACGGAAATGGGGTAAAAAAGCAGGTAATAAAAGAGAGGTATGATGCACCTGACCTTGTTCCGACACTAGCAGAATTAATCAGCATTCCACCACCCGACCGTTCATCGGGAAAAATAATCAAAGGAATTCACTGAACCGGCATTATTTTCTGACAAACTTTTTAATTCCTCCTGCAGATGATAACATCCTTTCATTGTCAGAATCGATTGAATCTTTTTTCAATTCTTTTTCAAGTTTAAGCGTAATATTTAAAACCGTATCGTTTTTTGCAGTAAACTCGCTTATATAATCTGAAAAGTTTTCCTCGCTGAATGAAAGTATAACCTTTCCTGCATCGAGCATTAAATGGAAATATCCGGAGTTGTCAGAAATTGTTCCGATACCTGAATTTTTATCGAAAATATTTACTTCTTTCAGGTGCTTTCCTGTTTCTGAATTAATTACATACCCGTCAATAATGATTCTTTGTGCTTCTGCCCGGGGGATAAATACAATTCCGGCCAAAAATGCGGCTAAAAATAATTTCATTGTTTTCATTGTTTATTGTTTTCAAAATGGCTTATAAATTGTTTTTTTCTCCGCTTTTACGGATTTTTTCAATGGCTTTTTAATACTGACAACCAAAAACATCAAATGGTTGCTTTTACAACGTTAATTATTTAAAATTTAATATACAGAAAGAGATTTTTACTTCTATGTTAAATTAATATTAAGTATATGCTCACTAACATATCTTCAAATCTGAGTAAAAAACAGTTTACAGCCAAGGCAATAAAGGAAAATTTCTTTAATAATGTTGTACTATGTTTAAAAACAGCATATTTGCTGAAAAATATCTTATTCTAAATAACAATAACCTGCTATTTTTAAACTTTGAGTAATTAGAAAAGGAACCTGTTTTTTCTTAAATCGTCATGATTTTTATAAATAAAGAAACAACATTCAATTTATAATTAAAAACCAATATTAATAAACAAAAAATTAGATGAACCCAATTCAATCTCTTGTAAAAGACCTGGCAGATAAACACGGCAGGAAAAGGGAAAGCCTCCTGCCAATCATGCAGGGTGTGGTTGCGCAGGAAAAATACCTATCGGAACTGGCAATGATAGAAATTGCACGTGAAATTGATATTTCTGCATCAGAAGTCTATGGAACTGCAACGTTCTATTCATTTCTTGAAACCGAAAAAATGGGCAAATATGTAATACGTGTTTGCAAAACCATTACCTGCGCGATGAAAGGTAAAAACCAGGTAATGCTGACCATCCAGAACATGTTGAAAATTAAATTAGGTGAAACAACACCTGACAGGAAATTTACTCTTCTGGAAACCAATTGCCTTGGCTGGTGCCACAAAGCTCCGGCTATGTTAATTAACGATGATGTGTACACCGAATTAACTCCTGAAAAAGTCAGGGAAGTTCTATCGATGTATATGAAAGAAAACCATGTAAATTAAAAGGAGGCAAAAATGGCAAATTCATATTTATTAAAAAGGGCGGATTTTATTTTCAGGAACGAAAACGACTGGGAAAAAATCCTCAGCAATTCAATCAAGAAAAAACCTGCTGATTTAATCAATGAACTGATCAGCTCAGAATTAAAAGGCCGTGGTGGTGCCGGTTTCCCAACCGGATTAAAATGGAAACTTACTTCGGAAGCAAAATCAGATGTTAAATATGTGATATGTAATGCCGATGAAGGCGAACCGGGAACATTCAAAGACAGGGAGATCCTTTCAAAAGTACCTTACAAAGTACTTACTGCAATGGCAGTCTGCGGTTATATCACTGGTGCAAAACAAGGATTTATTTACCTCCGTGGTGAGTATAAATTCCTTGAAGAAGAATTATATAAAGCCATCGACGAGTTCGAATATTATTGCAAGGAAATAAAACTCGAATTCAAAATAAATATTTTTATGGGTAGCGGTGCTTATATCTGTGGTGAGGAAACTGCACTGATGGAATCGATGGAAGGCCGCAGGGGTGAACCCCGCAATAAACCGCCATTCCCTTCTATTGAAGGTTATAAGGAAAAACCAACCGTAATAAACAATGTTGAAACACTGGCACATGCCTATACAATTTTTAAAGAAGGTGCCAAAAAATTCTATGACCTTGGTGTTCAGTATTCCCGCGGAACAAAACTTTTCTCTGTTTCAGGAGATACACCAAAACCAGGAATTTATGAGCTTGAGCTTGGGATGAGCCTGCAGGACTTTGTTTATGAGTTTGGCGATGGCGATACCAAAGCTGTTCAGGTTGGCGGAGCTTCCGGATTTCTTGTACCACGTAAAAAATTCAAAGATGCAGCAATTGGTTTCCAGGGCAAATTAACAGGGATCTCACTCCCTACCGGTGGATCAATGATGCTTTTTAACAGTTCAAGATCCATGTTTAATGTTTTGGATAACTACCTGGAATTCTTCCGTGAAGAATCATGCGGGCAATGTACTCCATGCCGGGTCGGTTGCCAGCAATTATTGCTCGGAATAAAAGCAGTAAAACGTGGAGACAAGCCTGCTTCATACCTCGATAAATTAATGAGGCTTACCGAAACCATGCAGTTAACCGCCAAATGTGGTTTGGGGCAATCGGTTGCAAATTCATTTTCTTCAATCGTTGAAAACTTCCGTGAAGAAATGATTTATTAATTTTTAACCTGTTAATTGAAAAAATATGTCAGATAAATTAAATATTACCATAAATGGCTTCCAGGTATCTGTTAAGAAAAACACTACAATCCTTGAAGCTGCCGATGAACAGGGCATTCGAATTCCAACATTATGCTATCATAAAGACCTTTGTATCGCTGGTAATTGCAGGGTTTGTGTTGTGGAAGTTGTTGGCCAGAAAAGGCTTTCTGCTGCATGTGCAACTCCTTGTGAAGAAGGGATGGAAATTCTTACAAACAGCCTGAAAGTACGAAATTCAAGAAAACACATCATTGAATTACTTCTCTCGGAACACAATGCCGACTGTACTAAATGTTACCGCAACGGAAACTGCGAATTGCAGGAACTTGCATCGGAATATAAAATTATGACCCAGGATTTTATTGAACTGGTTCCTTTAAAAAATTATACTATTGATGCATTCTCTCCATCTATTATTAAAGACGACAGTAAATGTATACGTTGCCAGCGCTGTGTGCGTACATGTGCCGAACTACAGGGAGTAAATGCCCTTACGGTTTCTCACAAAGGCGACAAGATGAAAATTACTACCTTTTTTGAAAAAAACATGAACCAGGTAGTTTGTACCAACTGTGGCCAGTGCGTAAACCACTGCCCTACAGGTGCTCTTGTTGAGAAAAACTATATTGAAGAAGTATGGGAAGCCATAGCAGATCCTACAAAACATGTGGTTGTTCAAACGGCACCTGCCGTAAGGGTTGGCCTGGGTGAAGAATTGGGCTTACCTTCAGGTTCAAGGGTTACCGGTAAAATGGTATCTGCATTAAAACGTCTTGGTTTCGATTCTGTTCTGGATACCGATTTTACTGCTGACCTAACCATTATGGAAGAAGGTACCGAGTTATTAACCCGGTTGAAAAAAGCACTGGTTGATAAAGATGAAAATGTTGCTTTACCTATGGCAACATCCTGTTCTCCGGGATGGATCAAATATATTGAACACATGTATCCTGAGTTTCTTAATAATTTATCAACCTGTAAATCGCCTCAGCAAATGTTTGGGGCCCTGGTTAAAACCTATTATGCAAAAGCCAGGAATCTTGACCCTGAAAATATTGTGTCAGTTTCCATCATGCCCTGTACTGCAAAAAAATTCGAGGCATACCGTCCCGAAATGCACGACAGTGGCTACCGCGATGTGGATTATGTATTAACAACCCGTGAACTGGCAATTCTGATTAAACAGGCAGGACTGGATTTTAACAAACTGGATGAAGTCAAATACGATCGCCTTATGGGAGAATCATCGGGAGCTGCTGTAATTTTTGGAGCAACCGGAGGTGTTATGGAAGCCGCGTTGCGTACAGCCTACGAGATTGTAACAGGGCGTGAGGTTCCGTTCGAAAACCTGAATATTAATCCGGTCCGTGGAATGGAAGGAGTTCGTGAAGCCAGTATTAAAATAGAAAAACCTGCAAAAGAATGGGCTTTCCTTGATGGTGTTGAATTAAAATGTGCTGTTGCTCATGGTTTGGTAAACGCCAAAGCCGTAATGGATGCTGTAAAATCAGGAAAAGCCGATTACCATTTTATAGAAATTATGGCTTGCCCGGGTGGATGCCTTGGTGGTGGTGGACAACCAATTCCTACCAATCCGGAAATCCGCCAGAAACGCGCAGAAGCAATTTATGCCGAAGATAGTGATATGCCTATCCGCAAATCGCACCTGAATCCGGAAGTTGCCAAACTTTATAAAGACTTCCTGAAAGAACCGCTGGGTGAAGTATCCCATCATTTGTTACATACAAAATATACAAAACGGGAGAGATACTAAAAACCGAAAATAACTCAACCAAAAGCCTGACTGAAAAATACAGCCAGGCTTTTTTACTTTTTATAAATTAATGTAACAAACAAAAAAAATTAAGGTCTTTTTTAAAATCTTAAACCTGACCTTTATGTTCCGTTATTATTTAAAAAACGCTTTAAAAATTATTAGAAAGCACAGTAGATTCACATTATTTAATATTATTGGCCTGACCATTGGTATTTCTAGTTGCTTGTTAATTATTCTTTATGTAAACTTCGAACTTGGATTCGATGAATTCCATAAAAACAATGAAAACATTTACAGGGTTGTAATGAAACAGCCCGGTAACCAGGTCGTTGGCAGCAGCTCTGATTGGTGGATTGTATCGCCATACATCCTGAAACCAACCTGGGAAGAAGAACTGCCGGAGATTGAAATGGTTGCCCGGACAACAAACAGAAACTGGACTTTCAGGTTAAAAGACGAATTAGTTGGCGAAAACATCGCTATCGTGGATCCTGAATTTTTGAATATTTTTAATTTTCCCTTAACCAGTGGGGACAAAAATACAGCCCTTACCAATCCTAATTCAATTGTTTTAACCGAGGATATGGCAGAAAAATATTTCGGTGATAAAAATCCAATTGGTGAATTAGTTGAAACCGACGATGGAAAAGTATTCAATGTAACGGGTATACTTAAAAATGTTCCGGAAAATTCACACATTAGCTTTAACTTTCTTGTCTCTTTTGAAACACTCGAAAAAATAACAGGCAAAAGCCTTCTTAGCGATAACTGGCTTAATAACGGTTATCGGACATACGTTGTATTAAACAGCAATACCAATCCGGATCAATTTGATAAAAAACTCCAAAAATATGACATTAAAGGTTTTAATGATAAAATGTGGTCGTTCCATTTGCAGCCCTTATCCGATATTCATTTTAACCGTCTAATTCAGGGAACTGGTAACAGAGGTACTCTATATATATTTATTTCAGTAGGCGTATTTATTTTACTGATTGCCGGATTTAATTATATGAACCTCTATATCGCTCACTACAGGTCACGCACAAAAAATGTCGGAATCGAAAGGGTTTCGGGTGCAACAAGATCACAACTTATAATACAATTTTTATTTGAAACATTTTTGCAGGTAATTATTTCGCTGATTATATCCGTTTTTGTGGTTGGTTTGATATTGCCATTTTTTAACGATTTTATGGGAGTAAAACTTTATATCAGTTCACTACTGAATTATAAAGTTGTGGTAAGCAGCCTGTTACTTTTAATACTGATGGCTTTGGTTTCTGGAATTTATCCTGCAATTTACCTGTCTGGCTTACATATAATCAGTGGTATAAAGGGAGGTATGGAGAGATTTTCAAAGAGCGCTATGACTCTTCGGAAAAGTATAATTATCGTTCAGTTTTCAATTTCCATAATTCTTATCATTGGTACGATAACTGTCTATCGTCAGTTAAATTATACTGCAAATAAATACCTGGGATTCGACAAAGACCTTATTTTATACGTAAACTTATATCCTTATTTTGGGGATATTCTATACCGGGACAAGAATGGTGAACAGAAAAATAAGATAGAAACTTTACAACAGGAACTCCTCAAAAATCCGAATATTATCAGTACAGCAAGGTCTTCGGGAGTCCCGACAAACATTGGCTGGTCGAATATACCTGTATGGGATGGCAAGGTTGAAGGTGACAATCCTTTTATTTACAGGCTTGCTGTCGATGAAAATTTCCTCGACCTGTATGGAATAAAATTAAAGGAAGGCAGAAATTTTTCTTCCGCCATTAATACAGATGCAGGAAATGCTTATATCTTAAATGAAGCAGCAGTTAAACAATTTGGATTTGAAGATCCAATAGGTTCCGGTTTCGGATTCGACCATAAATTAGGAACCGTTGTTGGCGTTGTTAACGATTTTCATTTTGAATCGCTGCATAAGCCAATTACGCCTTTGGGAATCGGTTGTTCTTCCGGAAATAATTTTTACTACCTCTCAATAAAAATAAATAATAACGACGTTGCATCAACAATTGGTTATATTGAAGACACCTGGGGAAAATTAATTCAAAAGACTTTGGACTTTTCTTTTATCGACGACCAACTGAATTATTTGTATAAAAAAGATAAGCAACTGGCAGAAAGTATGAATTACTTTTCACTGATGGCATTGATTATTTCGTGCCTGGGGATTTTCGGTCTGATTTCCTTCTCGATTAAAGAAAAAACAAAAGAACTGGGGATACGAAAAGTCCTGGGAGCAGAATTTTCACATTTACTCACAATTCTGTCTAAAGATGTTTTCCTGATGATAGTTATTGCATCGGTAGTTGGAGGGATAACCGGATGGTTTATAGCCGATCAGTGGCTCAATAATTTTGCATACAGGATTAACATGAGCATCGATACTGTAATTCTTTCATCAGTACTGACGCTGATTATTGTAGCAATTCCTTTGAGTTTAAAACTCAGGAGAGCTATCAATACAAATCCGGTTGATTCATTATACAATGAATAAGTGAACCTGCATAAAAAATTAAAAAAAACCCATTTCACATATCTGAAATAAAATTGATTTCATTCAACTCACTATATTTGATGGATGCAACAATTAATTGATTATATAAACCAATATGTCAGGTTGAATGAGGAAGCAATTTCCGAATTATGTAAACTTGCTGAACAGGACCTCTGGAATAAAAATGAATTTATTCTGGAAGCCGGTCAGCGTTGCAACAAAATCTGGTTTGTTAAATCGGGGATGGTTCGAAAGTTTCATTTGTTCAATGGAAAAGAAATAACTACATGGATCCACTGCGAAAATGAGTTTTTTACTTCGGTGTCTGCATATTTTCACAAATCGCTTTCAAATGAAATTATTCAAACATGTGAACCAACAGAAACAATTTGTATTACCAGAGAAAACAGCATATTACTTTCAAAGGTTCCCCAAATTGTAACATTTACCAATATTTTAATGGGTGAGCAGTTTGCCGGTATCGATCAGAATACAAAAGAATTCAACATGATGAATGCCAGAGAAAAATACAAATACCTGCAAAAAATTGCCCCGGAAATGATTAAAAGAGCAAAGCTTGGATACATCGCCTCCATAATGGGGATCACTCAGGAAACACTAAGCCGGATCAGAAAGCGACTATAAATCTTTTTTTGACATGGATCAAAAAAAATCAGATTTTTCTTCTGCATCTTCGCATTTTTTAATGAAACTGAGATATGCAGAAATTTTCAGGTATATTGCACGAATTGATTGAGAATGCGTTGGAAGGCAAAAAGTCAAATATTGATTTTATAATGAGCCGTTTGAACAAAAACTCAAGCCTGCCAATGACAAGGTATATCGATTTTGCCATAAGCCTGGTTCAGAATGAAGAAGGAATTAACAGGTTGGAATATTATTTATTTTACGGCAGCCTTATCCAGCGAAATTACTGTTCGCTGTTTTTTAACCGGCGAGGCGACTGGCCTATTGTAAAAAAAGCATATCAACAAGGACTAATTGATGAAATACAGGCATTTGCCAGATAATTTTTATTATGGAATTACTTATTTATAATCAAGGAAATTATTCACACGCAGAATTAAAAGATAAAAATCTGGTTTTTAAAGAAACCCAGGATATCCTCGATTTAATGGCAAATGCGGGCTATCTGGGAGCAGACAGGATTTTACTTAAAATTGAAAACCTGCCCGAAGGTTTTTTCAATTTAAAAACAGGGATAGCAGGGGAAGTGCTACAGAAATTTTCAAATTATAACCAGCGCCTGGCCATCGTTGGAAATTTTTCAGAATTTAAAAGTAAAAGCCTGCACGACTTTATTTATGAAAGCAACAAAACAGGAAGAGTGATTTTTGTTTCTTCAAAGGAAAAAGTTTTTGAATTCTGGCAAAAAGGATAATTTCCTTTATTGAACATTTTCCCTTCAATTTTCTTTTATAAAGAAACGGGAATATGAATACTTATATAGCCTTACTGCGCGGCATCAATGTCAGCGGGCAAAAGCTGATAAAGATGGCCGACCTGAAAAAGCTGATTGAAAGCCTCGGATTTGAAAAGGTTGCAACCTATATTCAAAGTGGAAATATTGTATTCAGAAGTCCGGAAACAAACAGGGATTCTCTGAAACTTAAAATCATGAATGCCCTTTCAAAAAAATACGATTTTAATGTACCGGTTACAATCCTTAAACACGAAGAACTGGAATTTGCTTCCCTGAATAATCCATTCATAAATGAAAAAAATAAAGAAATAAAATTTTTGCACATCACATTTCTGGAGAGAAAACCTGATTCAGACAGAATATCGGACTTAAAATCAATAGCTTCCGGCAACGATGAATTTATAATTTCAGGGAAACTGATTTATCTTTTTTGCCCCGATGGTTATGGAAGAACCAAATACACAAACAATTTCTTTGAAAACAAACTAAAAACAGATGCAACAACCCGGAGCTGGAAAACCTTAAATGCTATTTTAGAACTTTGCAATTCCAAATAAAATAAATCCCGGAAATAATACCTTACAAAACTACTACAAACAATAGAAATTCTACTTCCAACAAACTGATTTACATGGATTATTCGTATTTTTTCTTTTGAAAACAGTGTAAAATCCGGTTTCTTATTAAATCCTTAAAAATCAACATCATGCTAACTACTAAAATTGCCTTGAGAAAAATTTTACTGATAGTAATTTTATCTGTCTTATATCTGAATGTTTTTTCGCAAAATAAACTGAGTAGGGAACAAATAAAAAATATTGTTTCTGAATCAAATCAGGATAAAATTTTAAGTGGAAAACTGATTGAAAAAGTGTATCGGAAACAAGCCTTTCTGAAAAGCGGATCAATAAAAAAAAGTGATCAGAAAACCGATGTGGTTATATATTTTTCATCTTTCCCGAATGAAAACCAAAAAAAACAACTTTCGGATCTGGGAATAACATGTTATTATGAAACTTGGACTCCTCCGGTTGGAAGCCACCCTTATGGATTTATAATTGCCAGTTTGCCGGTTAATAAATTAAATACGGCACTTGCACTTCCGTTTATTAAAAAAATGGATACTGCTGAAAAAACTTTTAAAGCATTAAATAACAATGCAACCAGAAGTGTCCGTGCAAATATGGTATGGAGTTCAGGCTACAAAGGGAAAGGTGTAAAAATCGGGATTCTCGATTCAGGAATTGATATTTCCTATGCAGGAACCGACCTCCCTGAAAACTTCGAATACAAGGATTATTCATATTTCCCCGACATTGATGACGATGTAGCAAATACAACAACCGGGCACGGAACCCATGTAGCAGCAACTGCTTTGGGACGAGGAATTTTGTCGCAAGGGAAGGATCCGGCTTACAATGGCGAAGGTGCTTATATAGGTGCTGCCCCCGAAGCTGACCTGACTTTTATTAAAATCGGGAATGACACCAATGCCTCTGCAAGTGATGCAGCTATTATTGCTGCAATTGATGCAGCGGTAAATATTTATCACGTCGATGTTTTATCAATGAGTTATGGCGGATGGGATGACTACCATGACGGAACCAGTGCAACGGAACAAAAAGTTGACTGGGCTTACAATTTAGGGGTACCATTTTTCCTTTCGGCAGGAAACAGTGCCGATGACGACCGCCATTGGTCGGGTACGATTCCGGGAAGCTCGGCAAGTGATTTTATTGAACTTGTAATTTCAGGGGCTGACACAATCGATATTCAACTTATTTTCAATTTGGTTTGGAGTGATGGTGCAGCACGGAACGACCTCACACTTGAATATTATGACCATAATAAAACTCTGATAAACGATATTACCTGGCTGCCAACTACTGAAAGTACTAAAGGAACTGAATCTCAGAATTCACATTCCAATTTTACATTGCCACAGGATGCTGAAACTTATTACCTGAAAGTTGTAAATAACTCATCAAACGATCAGTTTTGCCACATTTATGAGCAATGGACAGAAAAGGATGAAGGGGATTACAATGTATGGTTTAATGAAAGTGATCAGATGTACACGATCGGATCACCTGCATCTGCCGACTTTGGTTTAGCTGTAGGAGCCTATGTTTCAAGGCATCTTACTACTGATTATTCCGGTTCTGACTGGGTTTACAATGGTTATGAATTAGATAGCCTGGCTCGTTTTTCCAGCCGTGGCCCGCGAATGGATGGAGTGATTAAACCAGATATTTGTGCACCGGGACATGTAACAATCTCATTACGTGATAAAGACGTTTATAAAGTTCCCGATAAATTCTGGATCGACAACGATGGAATAACCAACGAAGGTGAAGCCAATTATTACAGGATGAGAGGCACAAGTATGGCCTGCCCGATTGCCGCTGGTTGCGCCGCCCTTTACCTTGAACAGTTTCCGGATGCAACTCCGCAGGAAATTTACAATGCAATGAAAAACTTTGCAAATGTAAATGGCATTAATGGGGTGCCAAATAATAACTGGGGGGCTGGAAGGCTGAATATGGCAAATATCCTCAATCTTGTTGAATTGCTTGCCCCTGAGGATAATTTTATGGATATTTCAATAAACCCAACACTTTGGTGGATTGAAGAAAGTACAGCAAACACCTACAATGTACAGGTGTCGGAAACTGAAGATTTTGCAAATCCTGTAATCAGTTTTGCCAATGTTGATACAAATTTTGTTGAAATTGAAAACCTGAAATACCTGACAAAATATTACTGGAGGGTTCAGATTGCAGGAAATCAGGGAATAAATGGATGGTCTGAAAAATGGTGTTTCACAACCGGAGGAATTCCTACAAATGCCGGTTATGCACTCTGGTTTGACGGAACCGACGATTACCTGATTGTACCCCATTCAGCCGCACTTGATGAAATTGAAACAAACGATAAAATCACGCTTGAAGCATGGGTAAAAATGGATGACTGGACAATTGGCCGTTTCCCCTTGATCGAAAATTTTAAACCGGATATAAACTGGGGATGGGGTTTCCAGTTTCATGATACAAACGGAATGGAAGTGGGAATGATTTGGACCGCAACCGATTTGGGTGAGGTTCCTCCCATGAGCCAATGGTTTCATGTTGCAGTAAGCTACGACAGGGCAGCAAATACTGTTAAATATTACATCAATGGTGAACTTTCGGAACAAAAAAATTTTAACGGTGATATTCCTGACACTTCTTTTGACGACTGGCTTCAGATTGCAATCAACGCAGCCGGTTGGATTGAATATTCACATGGCACAATTGATGAACTCAGAATCTGGAAAACAATTAGAACTCAGGCCGAAATTCAAAACAACATCTACAGAATGCTGGATGGAACAGAAAACGGGCTGGCTGCACTGTTCAATTTTAATACTGGTAAAGGCTTTGAATTTGTTGATCCTTCGGGAAATTTTCAGAACGGGCATTTTGTTAATCAACCCATCTGGGTAATTTCGACTTTACCTCAGCAATGCGATGCACCTGCCATTGGTCTTGTAACTCAACCTGATTGCGGGAAAACAGCAGGAAGTGTTGTTTTGGAAAATTTACCTGCTAACGGCAACTGGATTATAACACGCACACCCGATGGTGGTGAAATAAATGGTAATGGTTCAACATATACAATGGATGGATTATTACCCGGCACTTATACTTTTGCTGTAACTGATGACACCGGCTGTATTTCTGCAGGATCGGAAGAAGTGGTTATTAATCAACCGCCTCAGGTTCCCGATGTACCGGTAGTTGAATTTGTTGGACAGCCTACCTGCCTGATTGAAACCGGAAATGTTAATTTATCAGGATTACCAGCTACAGGCAACTGGACCGTAAACGGAACTCCCGGCGAAATTTCAGTAAACGGAACCGGAACATCTGTAAACATTGACAATTTAACTGCCGGAACATATAACTTTACTGTTACCAATGAAGAAGGTTGCACATCTGAACCAACTGGAAATGTCATTATAAATGACCAATTTGATATTCCGGCACCGGTTCCGGAAAAAATAACACAACCCAGTTGTTCAACTCCCACCGGTAGCATAGAATTGACAGGGCTCCCCGGAACCGGTAATTGGATTATCACACAAATGCCTGGTGAGACTACAATTTCTGGAGCCGGAGAAAATACTGTAATTACCGGATTAACTGCCGGAACATACAATTTTTCAGTTACCAACAGCGACGGTTGCACTTCGGATTTATCTGTTGATGTTATTATTGATACTCCGATTGATACTCCGGAAGCTCCCCTTTTAGGTGAAACCAGTCAACCCACCTGCGAAACTGAAACAGGAAGTATAACGTTGGAAGGTTTGCCTGAAACAGGGACATGGATCATCACCCAATTACCCGGTAATTCTACAACAACCGGAAGTGGAACAAATACTGTTCTGTCAGGACTTGCTGCCGGAACCTATTCATTTACAATCACAAATGAAGAAGGATGCACTTCAGAACCATCAGGAAACGTTGTGATCAATAATCAACCTGAAACCCCATTGGCTCCGGAAATCGGAGATATTATCCAACCTGATTGCGAAACAGAAACCGGGAGTGTTGAACTTATCGGATTACCTGGCACAGGAGATTGGACAATTACAATTTTCCCCGGAAACGTTTTACTGACCGGAAACGGGACATCCACAACTATTGAAGAACTTGACCCCGGCACCTATTATTTTACTGTAACAAATGCTAAAGGTTGTACATCTGTAAATTCTGAAAATACAGTAATTAATGTTCCACCTGATATTCCGGAAGTTCCGGTGATAAACAACATTGTTCAACCCGATTGTGAAACCTCAACCGGAAGTGTTGAACTAAGCGGGCTTCCGGGAGCCGGTAACTGGGTTGTGACACAAATGCCTGATGGAACTCAGTTTGAAGGAAATGGATCAGGTAAAGTTATTACAAATCTTCCGGAAGGTATTTACTCCTTCCTTGTTACCAATGCAGAAGGTTGTATTTCACAAGCTTCTGAAGAAGTGATAATAAATAGTCAGCCTGAAAAACCTTCAGCACCACAGCTTGGAGAAATTACCCAGCCCGGCTGTGAAAATCCAACCGGAAGTGTCATTTTAAACGGATTACCGGAAACAGGAAACTGGATTATTACAAAAATTCCTGCCGGAGTCACCTATTCAGGCAGTGGTAGTAGTTACCTGATAACTGGCTTGACAACAGGGGGTTATTCATTTAATGTAACCAATTCTGATGGTTGTACTTCAAAAGCTTCATCGCATGTGATAATAAGAAGTCAACCAGAGACACCTGAGACTCCTGTTGTTTCGGAAGTTGTCCAGCCAACATGTTTAACAGGGACAGGAAGCGTTATATTAAGCGGATTACCTGATGGAGAATGGATTATTATGCCAGGTTCTCATTCAGGATCAGGAGATGAATTTACAGTTACGGGCTTAAATTCCGGGATTTATCATTTTACTGTTACAAATGAAGATGGTTGCACTTCTGATGAAACAGGTGAAGTTATTATAGAATCCAATCCGGAAACACCACCGGCTCCGGTTATTGACCAAATAGTTCAGCCTACCTGCATTATCGAAACCGGGAGTGTTGAATTATCCGGATTGCCGGGGGCAGGAACATGGACATTAAATCAATTCCCAGGAGAAATTACATATTCAGGTACCGGAAGTAATTTTATTATTGACAGCCTTTCGCCCGGCACTTATTATTTTACTGTGACTAATTCGAATGGCTGCACATCAGAAAATTCAGGAAATGTTTTAATTAACGAACAACCAAATATTTTACCACCGCAAATTAATAATACAATACAACCTGATTGTCAGGAAGAAACCGGTATCGTGGAATTGAGTGGTTTACCTGAAAACGGAACCTGGACAATAACCCTAATGCCGGATGGAACTGAATATTCAGGAACCGGAAGCACCTATATTTTTACAGGATTACCTCCCGGAATTTATAATTTTATTGTTACCAATGAAGATTACTGTGTTTCAGATACTTCTGTTGATGTAACAATTGAAGAACAACCGGAAATCCCTTCTGCTCCCGTTATTGGCTCAATTACACAACCAAACTGCGGGAATCCAACCGGATCAGTTGAATTAACCGGGCTTCCCCCGACAGGAAGCTGGGAAATAAATCCCGGAGAAATCAGCGGAACCGGAACCAGTACTATTATTTCAGGCTTACTTCAGGGTACTTATAATTTTACTGTAACCAACAGTACAGGTTGTAGCTCAGAGTATTCTGAAAATATAATTATTTATGAACCGGACACTCCGAATGCTCCTGTAATCGGTAAAATCACCCAACCTACCTGTGACAATGAAAACGGAAGAGTTGAATTAACAAGATTACCTGGATCAGGTCAATGGTTTATAACTGTCTTCCCAAGTGGATCATTGGTTGGCGGAACAGGAACAATGGCAACAATAAGAAACTTAATTGCGGGGACCTATCAGTTTACTGTTACCGACAATAACGGCTGTACTTCAGAATATTCAGTTTCAGTAGTAATTGAAAGCCAGCCGGAATCTCCTCCCACTCCTGTAATTACATTAAATGAATATACACTTCATTCAAGTTCACCGGAAGGAAATCAATGGTATAATCAGGATGGAATAAT
>JAFGGF010000118.1 GCA_016930735.1 Prolixibacteraceae bacterium | reverse complement strand
TCATGCCGAGGTTTTAGCGATTCGTGAAGCCTGCAAAAAATTAGACTCATTCAACCTCGAAGGATGTGAAATTTACACTTCCTGTGAACCCTGCCCCATGTGCCTGGGGGCAATTTACTGGGCACATATCAATAAAGTATATTTTGCCGGCACACGTGAAGATGCTGCTGAAATTAATTTTGACGATCAGTTTATCTATGATGAAATAGGAAAAACTCCTAATGACCGAAAAATACAATTTTTACAAATCGGGCGGGAGGAAGCAATAAAAGTATTCGATAAATGGAAGGTAAAAGAGGATAAAACTGAATATTAATACAATCCTCATTAAACTATAAATATTTTTCTTTTAAAATTGAATCTGTATCGCTATGAAAACCGAATTTATTACTATTTCAGAAGAAATCAATTCACGTATTTCAGAATGGGAACCCAAATTGCTGGAGTTAAACAACGATGTTATTTCAGAAAGAAGAAACTCACAGAACCGGACTATAAAACAAATAGTCGGGCATATGGTAGATTCTGCTTCAAATAACACACACAGAGTTGTTCATTTGCAATACCAGGAAAGCCCCTTTTACTTCCCGAATTATGCAACCTTTGGAAATAACGACCGCTGGATAGCCATCCAGGATTACCAGAATGAAGACTGGAAAACACTTGTTCAACTCTGGAAATATTCAAACCTGCATTATGCGCACATTATAAAAAATATAGATCCTGAAAAATTAGATAATGAATGGATTGCTTCACCTGATGTAAATATTCCCCTGAAAGATATGGTAGTTGACTACCTCAGGCACCTTGATTTACATTTATCTGAAATCCAAAGTTTAACAGACCAATAATTATTCTCTGAAGTGTTTTATTAAAGATAAAAATTACAGGTCCTTTTTTATCTTTGTATCTGAACTAATTAAACCTGATAAAATGGATGTTTCCGGAAGATTTGTTTTACTTATTATTTATTTCATCACTATTTTATTCCCCACTAATTCCTTTGGAGAGAAACCATTAACCTCAAAATTTATTGTTATCGATCAATTTGGCTACCGCCCCGAAAGCAGGAAAATTGCTGTGATAAGAGATCCTCAGGTTGGATTTGATGCGGCTGAATCTTTTATGCCGGGCCCTACTTATACAGTTGTAAAAGTCAATGACTCAAGTCAGGTTCTTACCGGTGCACCGGTTACATGGAATAATGGAAATACAGATGCCTCCTCAGGCGATAAAGCCTGGTGGTTCGATTTTTCATCCGTTAAAGAAGAAGGAGTTTATTATATTCTTGATATCGACAGCAATTTGTGTTCATATGAATTCGAAATAAAGGAAAATATTTTTGAAGAAGTTTTAAGGCAGGCGGTACGAACATTTTTTTATCAGCGTTCAGGTTTTCCCAAACAACCACCTTATGCCTGTGAAGAATGGGCAGATGGAGCAAGCCATCTTCAGGATAAAAATGCGCGTGATTTTCTTGACAAAAACAATGCTGCCAGTGAAACTAATGTTTCCGGTGGCTGGTACGATGCCGGAGATTACAATAAATACACAAACTGGAATGCCAATTATATTGTACATTTTATGCTGGCATTCCTCGAAAATCCGGGTGTTTGGAGCGATGATTTTAATATCCCTGAATCGGGTAACAACATTCCTGATATCCTGGACGAAACCAAATGGGGGCTCGATCATTTATTACGAATGCAACGCCCCGATGGAAGTATGTTAAGTGTTGTTGGTGTTTCACATGCCAGCCCTCCTTCATCAGCAACCGGGGCTACCTATTATGGAAGGGCAAACACTTCTGCTGCCTTAAACTCGGCAGGAGCTTTTGCTTTGGCATCGAAAGTTTATCGTTCAGTAGGATTAATCAGTTATGCCGACAGCCTGAAAAAATGTGCCGTTAAAGCATGGGATTGGGCAATAGAAAATCCAAACGTAATTTTTAATAACAATACAGGAAATACATCGGGACTGGCAGCCGGAAACCAGGAAACAGATGATTATGGCAGGTTTATTGCTAAACTTGAAGCTGCAGTATTTCTTTATGAAATAACCTCGGAAGAGAAGTATAAAAATTTTGTTGAAAACAATTACTCCAATGTACACCTGATGCAGTGGACCTTTGCTTACCCGTTTGAAACATCAAATCAGGAAGTATTGCTTTATTACACAACATTGCCGGGAGTCAGTTCAGTTGTTGCCAATCTTATAAAATCGAAATACAAAAGTGCCATGGAGGGAGAACATAATTTTGCAGCGTTCACAGGTAAAAAAGATCCTTATATGGCTCACCTTGATGCATATACCTGGGGAAGCAACGGTATAAAAGCAAGCCAGGGATTAATGTACACCGATTTTATCCATTATAATATTAATTCCATAAAAAACGGTCAGGCACTTGAAGCAGCTGAGAATTATATTCATTACCTGCATGGTGTTAATCCACTTAATATGGTCTATTTATCAAATATGTATGATTTTGGCGCCGAAAATTCAGTTAATGAATTTTACCATAGTTGGTTTACAAATGGAAGCCTTAAATGGGATCGGGTAGGCGAATCTTTGTATGGACCGGCTCCGGGATTTCTGACAGGAGGTCCAAATCCGAGTTATGACTGGGATGGCTGTTGCCCATCGGGCTGTGGAAGCAGTAGTAACAATGCGAAATGTTATAGCGAAGAAATTTCACCACCAAAAGGCCAGCCAAAACAAAAATCGTATAAAGATTTTAACACATCATGGCCATTAAACTCATGGTCGATAACTGAAAACAGTTGTGGTTACCAATTACCGTACATCAGGCTGCTCGCCAGGTTTATTGCAGATAATTATGATTGTGCAGGTGTTTTAAATGGTACTGCCGGATACGACCTTTGTGGAATATGTTCCGGTGGCACAACCGGTATCGAACCCGAAACAAATCCTGAAAATTGCACAACCACATCAATTAGTGAAACTAAAATAAATAAACCTCAGATTTTCCCAAATCCGGCAACAGGTACTTTGAATATCAGTTTTAATTCAGAAAAATTCAATGTCAGGATTTTAGATAACCTGGGGCAATTATTAGTGGAAGGATCAGCAACAGGTAATATTTCATTAAACTTAAGTGACTTTCAGCCAGGCAATTATTTTGTGATTATCAGTAATGAAAAAAATATTTGGACAGAACAGTTTGTAAAACTCTGATAAGGATGAATAAATGCAAAATTCAGAAGAAATCATTTAATTAAATTTACGTTTTCTACCAGAGTTAATAAAGAACTCTGCCTCAATCCCTCTCTTCTCAAAGGGAGGGAAGCACATAAGTTCATTTTGGTAGAGTTGATTGTCAGGGTGAGTCAATAAATTATCATTCTTGTACTATATTTGTTTAAAATAATTCCTGAATATTTCTTTCTGATAAAATAGTGGATACATCTCTTATTAATCATTTAGGATGTTGACAATGAATAAAATTCACCTTAACTTGTAACTTCTGTTAATGTAATTTCATCTAAAATGAATAATTGGGATCGAAATGGTTAACCTGAAAGAAACAAATAATTCAGTATTTATTGAAAACATTCCCTGCCTGGAATGGGGAAAAGGAACCGACAATAGTTTTGTACGTTCAACCCAGTTGGCATTAAATGCACTTGGTGAAAACTACAGTTACAATTTTCTGATGGGAATTTCCGGTGCAGCCTTCCGTTTGCATTTTAATTCAGTATGGTGCCCCAGTTCAGCCGATTCAACCACCGGCTATGATGTTTCAGGCGACCTGTTCAGAGCCGTGGGGCATCAAGCAGAACTATTTAAAATTAACGATGGAAGTTTTAAAGATATAAAAATGCTGTTTGGCAGAATTAAAGAATTTATAGACAGAGGCATTCCATTGGTCGCAATAAATCTGAAGGGTTGTACTGAATGGGGAATAGTAACCGGTTATCTGAAAAACAAACCAGGAATTTTATGCCGGACTTACTTTGATGAATCGGAAGAATATTCATTGGCAGAACGCGCCCCCTGGCTTACATTTTTTATAACAGAAAAGAAAGCATTGATGAATGACAATCATACTTTCAGGAAATCGTTGGAAATAGCAGTGAAACATGCAACCACAGAAAAATTTGAAGAGTATTACAGTGGTTTTAAAGCTTTCGGATTCTGGATTGACCAACTTAAAAAAGCGATTGCTGCCAATGAGAAATTTAAGGAATCATTTATTAACCGGATTATTTTTAATTGCCTTTATGATTCCCGAAGGGCAGCAGCAGGTTACCTTGAATCTCTGAATAATTATTTAAAATCGCCGGTTGAATTAATTTCAAACTATAAAAATGAAGTTGAATTAATGGATTCTGTCATTAAAGAAATTAATAATGAATCTGTTAATCATCAACCGGATATTTTAAATAAGCAAACAATTATCCTTGAAAAAATACTTGGACTGGAAAAACGATCGATTGAATTAATTGAAGAAGAATTGATGTAATTCGTATAATTGACAATAACACTATTGTCTGGTTTCAGCAACAATAATTTTATTGTCAGAATTATCTGATTAATGTAAGCAAGTTTTAAAATCAAAATCCTTGTTTGAATCGCTGTTTATTCTTAATTTCAGAACCTGAATCTAATATCTAAACCAATGAAAAAAGTAATATCCGTTTTCCTATTTTTACTCATATGTGTTAACCTTTTCCCTCAGCAATATCCTTTTCAAAATCCAAACCTGGGCGAT
The DNA here is from genome assembly GCA_016930735.1 of Prolixibacteraceae bacterium. GTDB lineage: Bacteria > Bacteroidota > Bacteroidia > Bacteroidales > Prolixibacteraceae > JABMQB01. The sequence continues at coordinate 4,445 of JAFGGF010000118.1, read as the reverse complement.
GAAGAACGGTTGGACAACCTGATTTCACTGATGACGCTTGACGAAAAAGTACGTTGTCTTTCAACAAGAATTTCAATACCAAGATTGGGGATTACCGGAACACATACAGTGGAAGGTTTGCATGGACTGGCATTCAGCGGACCGGCAAACTGGGCAGTAAAGGGTCCAGGAGCTTCAGCAACTACAAGTTTTCCCCAATCCATCGGTTTAGCACAAACCTGGGATCCGGAATTACTCAAAAAGGTTGCATCACTTGAGGCTGATGAAGCACGTTACCTGGCGCAGAGCCCCAAATACGGCAGGGCCGGATTGATAGTTTTTGCACCCAATGCCGACATTGGCCGAGACATCCGCTGGGGGCGTACTGAAGAATGTTACGGTGAAGACCCTTTCCTGGCAGGAGAACTAACCGCAGCTTATGTAAAAGGATTGCAGGGTGATGACCCGAAATACTGGAAAACAGCATCGTTGATGAAACATTTCCTCGCAAACAGCAATGAAAATGAACGCACAAAAAATTCATCCGACTTCGATGAAAGGCTTTTCCGTGAATATTACGGGTATGCTTTTTACAAAGGAATTACCAAAGGCGGATCACGCGCTTACATGGCTGCTTACAATAAATACAACGGAATTCCTTGTACGGTCCACCCGGTACTGAAAAATGTAACCGTAAATGAATGGGGGCAGAACGGTATTATTTGTACAGATGGAGGGGCTTTTGGACTGTTGCTTACTGACCACCATTATTTTCCAGACCTTGATGTTGCCGCTGCTGAATGTATAAAAGCCGGAATTACCATGTTTCTCGACAGATACAACGAACCTTTAAAAAATGCCATGGAAAAAGGATGGATTTCTGAAGATCAGATTGACGGTGCAATAAGAGGAAATTTAAGGGTATTGTTAAAATTAGGAAAGCTGGATAATTCAGAAAAAAATCCATATACAAAAATCGGAATTGCTGACACCATAGATATCTGGACAAAAAAGGAGTCACATGAACTGGTCCGGAAAGCAACTGTAGAGTCAGTAGTACTGTTAAAAAATGCCCGTTTGCCAGGGCAGGAAAATCAATTGCTTCCACTAAATAAAGATAAAGTAAAGTCAATTGCAGTGATAGGACCAAGTGCCGATAGAGTTATTTCAGACTGGTATGGCGGTACTCCGCCCTACAACGTTACCGCGCTCGAAGGAATTAAGAATGCAGTTGGTGAAAATGTGGAAATAATGTTTGCCGGCACAAACAGAGCTGATTCTGCAATTACAATTGCAAAAAAAGCCGATGTGGCAATTGTTTGCGTAGGGAATGACCCCTTATGCCATAGTGTCGGCTGGGCTAAAAGTTTTATAGCCAGCGATGGAATGGAAGGCATAGACAGGCAGGCAATTTCCCTTGAACAGGAAGACCTGGTTAAAGTAGTTAAGCAAGTTAATCCAAATACGGTGATGGTTGTTATTTCAAGTTTTCCGTATGCTATTAACTGGTCGAAAGAAAATGTTCCTGCAATTTTGCACATTTCTCAATCGAGTCAGGAACTGGGCAATGCCCTGGCTGATATCATTTTTGGAAAAGCAAGCCCCGCCGGTAGACTGGTTCAAACCTGGTCAAAATCAATCGACCACCTTGGCGAAATGCTGGATTATAATATCCGGAACGGAAAAACTTATTTATTTAATAAAAACGAACCGGTTTTCCCATTCGGCTACGGGCTGACTTACACAACATTTGATTATTCAGGATTAAAAACCAGCCAAAAGGAGATTAAAGACGGTGAAAAAGTTGATGTTGTCTTATCCCTGAAAAATACAGGTAATTTCGATAGCGATGAAGTTATACAACTCTATGCTTCATTCCCTGATTCTAAAGTGGAACGCCCGGATATCGCACTGAAAGGATTTAAACGGGTATTTGTTCCAAAAGGAGAAACCAAAGAAGTAATCATCCCGGTTGAAGCAGAAGACCTGAAATACTGGGATGTGGATAAACATGCTTTTGTCCTGGAAAAAGGGAAAATAAACTTTTTTGTTGGCCCATCGTCGGCTGAACCAAAACTAAAAGGAGAACTGATAGTAAAATAGAAAAATGATGGAATATTGGAGGTTAACATTCCTGTTATTCTCACCAATATTCCATTGTTCCAATTACCCAGTAAATCGAAAATTAAATTATTATAGACATAAATCAGTTTACTGTTTTACAGATTAATTTACTTTGCCAGATAATCATTTAACATTTTTTCAAGCGGTTTTATCCGTTTTGACAACAATTCTCCTGTTAAATTGCCAACAACAATATTACCCTCCTTTGAAACCGACCGGAAAACCTGTTTGAATTCCAGAGTTGAAGATGATGTCCCGGTATTATTAACCCGGATTGTGTAATCAAGAATAAATAAGCCGGATGTAAAAATAACAAATCGTATAAATCCATTTTCTTTATCAAAATCAGATGTATACCAGACAGCAGGTGTATTTTCCCAAAGATTTTCCGTTACAAATACACATCCTTTTTCGTTGAATCCGCTTTTCGAATGCAGGATTTCACATTCCCAATGTGGAATCCAGTCGTATTCCCTGCGAGGGCACAACAAATCAAATACTTCATTTTTAGGTGCATTTGCGTGAAGAACTTCTTCATATTCAAATGTTTTAAATTTGTTTTCCATTTTTTGAAATTTAAATTGATATTCAGGGGCAAAGAAACAAAGTGCACAGTCCTTATGCATTTACATAGGTTGATAAAAACGGGATTTTAAAAAAAATAACCTATTATTTAACAGCTTTCCTTATCCGGCTTAACTGTGTTGGGGTAACGCCAATATGGCTGGCAATATGGTAATGAGGGATCCGGTTTAAAAGCCCCGGATATCTTTCTAAGAATGCATAATACCTTTCTGTTGCATTTGTAAAATACGTGCTGGTAATTCGCTCTTTAATTTTTACATGCATTCGGTCAATATACCGTGCATACCACATGTAAAGGCATTCATTCTCAAAGGCAAGGCGGTGAAATTCCTTAAAATCTGCAAGTAAACAAGTTACTTTTGTAAGGCACTGGATGTTAACTGTAATTTTTGTTTCCGGAATAAAATTACCACTGAAAAAATTGTTTTCTGTAATAAAAAAGATGTTGTTTTCATCTCCATCAGCATTGGTGTCGTATGACCTTAAAACACCTTTACAAACAAAACTGAAGTGGCGGTTAACCTTATTTTCTTCAAAAATATGTTCGCCTTTTTTATATGAATACAGTTTAAAAAGGGCAGCTGCTTTTTTAGCAATTTCTATATTACAGGTCTGTGCAAAAATTTTTATTAATTCCTGTTTATTATCCATACCTGTATTTAGTTTTGATTGTAAAAATAGGGAAAGATTATTTTAAATTCAGTATGTAAACCCGGAAATGAAAAGTCAAAACAAAAACCTTTAATATTTTAATCTTCCTTAAAATATTCAGAGAATTTATCATCCATGTGCTGGTTAAACCACCGGTCGATTACTGTTTTGCGGAACCTCCATTCTTTTCCGAGTTTTGCAGCCGGAATTTTTCCCGACTGAGCCCAGTTGTAAATGGTTTGGGGTTTCAGTTTCAGGTACCTGGCTACCTCTTCCAATGTCATTATATCCTGCTCCATACCTATTTCTCCAGTAAATGTAAAAGACTTGTGGTATCTGAATTTACCGTTTCTTCCGGCTCAATATAATAATTCTGTTTAACCCTCCCTGCCTCGTTTTTATCTTCATTATTAAGCAGTTGTTGTATTGAATAAATAACAGCAGTATAAAAATTTCCTTCATATTTTCGGAACAGTTTAAACTCCTCATTTTTATCACATACGAAAGGACGCAGGTTCCAGGCCAGTTGCATACCGACAAAAGCAAGTATGATTACCCATATCCGGAAAACAGTTACCCCAATCTGCGGGTAAATTTGTTTTTTATCGCAGGCAAATTTTAACGCATCTACCATTAACCTCATACCAAAAAAACCGGAAAAAAGAAAAATTGCCACATGAAGCAATTGGATAAAATGGTAATTTCCACCAGTTAACTGGAAGAATATAATAACAGGTGAAAAGGACAACGCAATAGCCGAAGTAAGCACGAACCCGCTTAAAATAATAACAATCATCTGCCTGAAATTCATTTTACTTCCCAGCACCTGCTGGATGACAAAAAACGATGGGAAACAGACAATAATGGCGCCAAGGAAAAGTACAATTACTTTAAATCCTGATACCAACGACTGCGGAAGGCTGTGATAACTTCCCATAATAACACCATAAATAAAAGCAAAGCTGCAAATTACAATTACTTGATTCAGTATCAGCCTTCCCGGTTGTTTGGTGATCCTCTCGTCAAAATACAATTCAGTATCCTGAAAGATTTTAAATACATCTTTAAAGCCTTTTGATTTTTTCATTTCTGTTTTTTTTATATCT
>JAFGGF010000117.1 GCA_016930735.1 Prolixibacteraceae bacterium | reverse complement strand
TAAACAAAATGGCATAAATATTATATAAATATCTGTATTTTATATATTTAAATAAGATGTTAAAAATTGTTAAATTTTTTAAGTATAAATGAATATTAAAATAGTTTTTGCAAAATGTGATAAATTAGAAACTGAAACAGTCTTTGTAATTGTTAATGTTTTTTCTGTGATTGTTAATATTGATGTAAATCCCATCATAAATCATTATCGTATTATTTAATTCATTTAATTTTGCAGCCTGATTTTCAAAAAATGTCAAATATGACTGATAATAATCAAAAACTATTTACCGAATTTCCACCGGTTTCGACCGATGAATGGGAAGCAAAAATAAACGCCGACCTGAAAGGGCTCGATTATGAAAGGGCATTGGTTTGGCGGACTTACGAAGGTTTTAATGTAAGGCCTTATTATCGTGAGGAAAATTTAACCAACCTGAATTATTTAAATACTCAACCAGCAGAATTTCCATATACCAGAGGGACAAAGTTATCGAACGACTGGCTCATCCGTCAGGATATTTTTGTTCAGGATTTTGAGGAAGCTAACAAAAAGGCTTTAAATGTTTTGGGTAAAGGTGTTAATTCGCTTGGATTTTATTTCGATTGCTGCACAAATGTTACTTTCGAAAACCTGGTGGTGTTGTTGAATAATATTTGTCTGGAAGCATGTGAAATAGATTTTGTGTGTCCATGTGCAAATTGCAATTGTGTGGAGGTATTTACTGAATTTGCAATAAAAAGCCATTGGGATAACAAACTGATTTTTGCCTCTTCTGCTGTCGACCCGATCGGAACTTATACATTAAAAGGTAAGTTTGAAGAAGGTACGGAAGAAGCTGCTTTTTCAACTTTAAAAAACCTGATTGATAAATCGGCAGAATTACCAAAATTCAGAGTAATTGGAGTTAATGGGAAATTCTTTGGAAATAGTGGTTCATCCATTGTTCAGGAACTTGCTTTTTCGCTGGCACAGGGTGCCGAGTATTTGTCAAGGTTAACAGATGCAGGCTTGCCGATAGATGAAGTTGCCAAAAACATCAAATTCAATTTTAGCATTTCCAATAATTATTTTATGGAAATTGCAAAACTCAGGGCAGCCCGTTTGCTTTGGGCAAATATTGTAAAAGCATTTGATCCTGAATGTGATTGTGCTTCGAAAATGGTAATACATTCCGAAACCGGGAGCTTTAATAAAACCATTTACGATCCGCATGTAAATATGCTGAGAACCCAAACCGAAGCCATGTCGGCTGTGTTGGGTGGCGCCGATTCAGTTACGGTTCAGGCTTACGATTCAGTTATTAAAACACCTTCCGAATTTTCGGAGCGTATTGCACGTAACCAGCAAATTCTTTTAAAAGAAGAATCGCATCTCGACAAAACTGTCGACCCGGGAGCAGGTTCATATTATATCGAAAATCTGACTGATTCGATTGCCAGCGAAGCCTGGGGTTTGTTTTTGCAAATTCAGGATAAAGGCGGTTTTATTGCTGCTTTGCGCGAAGGTTTTGTTCAGGGCGAAATTAAAGCAATGGCAGACAAACGTAATTTTAATATCTCGATCAGAAAAGAAAATCTGCTTGGAACAAACCAATTCCCGAATTTTTCGGAATCAGTTGATGCAGAGCTTGATAATTCATTATTTAAACCGCAGGATTTTTCTGAAGAAGGTTCTGAAATAGAAACATTAAAACCTTACCGTGGGGCTCAGGCTTTTGAAGAATTAAGGTATAAAACCGATGTTTATTCAAAAGAGAATAGCCGTCCGGTGGCTTTTATGCTGACCATTGGCAACTTAACCATGCGGAAAGCACGTGCACAGTTTAGCTGTAACTTTTTTGCCGTGGCCGGTTTTAAAGTTTTCGATAACAATGGTTTTGAAACAATTGATAAAGGTTTGGAAGCAGCAAGACAGGCTGGCGCCGATATTATTGTTTTATGTAGTTCCGATGATGAATATGTGAATTTGGCTCCTGAAGCTGCCGCAAAACTCGATAGCGAAATTCTGGTTATTGCTGGCAATCCGGCGTGTAAGCCTGACCTGGAAGAAAAGGGTATCACGAATTTTATCCATGTAAAAAGTGATATTCTGGGGGAGTTGAAAAATTATCAGAAATTATTGAAAATATAGAATCAAGAATCAAGACACAAGAATCAAGACACAAGAATCAAGATCATGCATAATTATTTGGAATTAAAGATATGGCAGCGTTCACGGGCTTTGGTGAAAACAGTTTTTTTGTTGACAGAATCATTTCCTGGTAATCAACAATATGGACTAACCAGTCAGATTCAAAGGGCAGCTATTTCAATTCCTTCTAACATTGCAGAGGGTGCTGGAAGAAATTCATCAAAAGAATTTGTGCGTTTTCTTGATATTGCCAATGGTTCTGCTTTTGAGCTTGAGACACAATTATTTCTAAGTTGCGATTTAGGATTTGCAGAAATAAAACAAATCGAAGAAATAATATCAGAATTAAAAGAAATTCAAAAAATGATTTTCAAATTTAGATCAAGTCTTGATACTTGATACTTAATACTTGATACTAAAAATCTAAAAAGATGAAACCAGATTTTAAAAATATAGATATAAAAGCAGCTGCTAAGACTAAACCGGGCGAAGCTGCTAAAAACAGCCCTTTTATTTGGATGACGCCGGAACAGATACCGGTAAAACCAATATACACCAAAGCCGATCTTGAAGGCATGGAACATTTGGGTTATGCTGCCGGATTACCACCATTTTTGCGCGGCCCTTATTCAGGTATGTATGCCATGCGCCCATGGACAATCCGTCAGTATGCGGGTTTTTCAACAGCTGAAGAATCGAATGCGTTTTATCGTCGCAATTTGGCTGCCGGGCAAAAAGGGCTTTCCGTCGCTTTCGACCTGGCAACACATCGCGGTTACGATTCCGACCATCCACGTGTAATTGGCGATGTTGGAAAAGCCGGGGTAGCTATCGATTCAATCCTTGATATGAAAATTCTGTTCGACCAGATTCCGCTTGATCAGATGTCGGTTTCGATGACCATGAACGGTGCTGTTTTGCCGGTTATGGCATTCTACATTGTTACTGCCCTTGAACAGGGTGCAACACTTGACCAGTTGGCAGGAACCATCCAGAATGATATCCTGAAAGAGTTTATGGTGCGAAACACCTATATTTACCCGCCTGAATTTTCAATGTGGATTATTGCCGATATTTTTGAGTTTACTTCGCAGAATATGCCGAAGTTTAATTCAATTTCTATTTCGGGTTACCACATGCAGGAAGCCGGTGCTACCGCCGATATTGAAATGGCTTATACACTTGCCGATGGTTTGGAATACTTACGTACAGGTATCAAAGCCGGGCTTGATGTCGATGCTTTTGCACCACGTTTATCGTTTTTCTGGGCTATTGGGATGAACCATTTCATGGAAATTGCAAAAATGCGTGCAGCTCGTATGATCTGGGCAAAACTGGTAAAACAATTCAATCCGAAAAATCCAAAATCGATGGCATTGCGTACACACTCGCAAACATCGGGTTGGTCGCTTACCGAGCAGGATCCCTTTAACAATGTTGGGCGTACCGCTATTGAAGCGATGGCTGCTGCATTGGGGCACACTCAGAGTTTGCACACCAATGCATTGGATGAAGCCATTGCCCTTCCAACCGATTTCTCGGCGCGTATTGCACGTAATACCCAGTTGTATATTCAGCAGGAAACTGAAATCTGCCGTTCACTTGACCCATGGGCCGGTTCTTACTATGTTGAATCATTAACTCACGAACTGGCGCATAAAGCATGGGCTTTAATCGAGGAAGTTGAAAAACTGGGTGGCATGGCAAAAGCTATTGAAACAGGAATACCAAAAATGCGTATTGAGGAAGCTGCTGCACGGGCTCAGGGTAAAATCGACAGCGGTTCGCAAACCATTGTAGGGGTAAATAAATATAAACTGGAAAAAGAAGATCCGATTGATATCCTTGAAATTGACAACACTGCTGTTCGTTTGTCGCAGATTGAACGTTTAAATAAACTTCGTGCCGAAAGAAACGAAGTAGAAGTACAGGCCGCGTTATTGGCAATTACCAAATCGGTTGAAACCGGCAAGGGAAATTTATTGGCTTTGGCTATCGAAGCTGCAAAAAAACGTGCATCTTTGGGTGAAATTTCAGATGCCTGTGAAAAAATTGCGGGTAGGTATAAAGCAGTAATCAGAACAATTGAAGGCGTGTATAAATCGGAAGCTGAAAATAAAGACGAGTTTAAACAGGCTCAGGAACTGGTCCAGAAATTTGCCGAACTGGAAGGTCGCCAGCCACGTATTATGATTGCCAAAATGGGGCAGGATGGCCACGACCGTGGTGCTAAAGTTGTTGCAACCGGTTATGCCGACCTTGGTTTTGATGT
>JAFGGF010000116.1 GCA_016930735.1 Prolixibacteraceae bacterium | reverse complement strand
TTTTATATGGCCCAATTCAAAAATTTCGGTTATGGGTGGCGAACAGGCAAAAAGTGTACTGGAATTAATCGGCAGCAAAAAAGCTGAAATGCTGAATGAGCAGTTTGAGCAGGAAAGCTCTGCCTGGTACAGTACTTCGCGGTTATGGGATGATGCAATTATTGATCCTGCTCATACAAGGACAGTTTTGGCTCTGGCAATTTCTTCAACCCTGAACAGAAAATTCAGTAACTCCGCTTTTGGAATTTTCAGGATGTAAATGAGAAAAGACTATCAATATATACTTACGGATACAGAAAATCGGATTACAACTATCTGGCTGAATCGTCCTGAGGTGCAAAATGCTTTTCACTTTGAGATGCTAAATGAATTGAATGAAATCTTACAGGATATAAAAAAAATAAAGCCCGAAATAGTTGTTTTTAGAGGTAGGGGTAAATCCTTTTGTGCAGGAGCAGATATTCAATGGTTCAATGACCTTAGAAATTTTAATGAATCGGAGATCAGGAAACAATTAAAGATCCTTCAGGAAGTATTATGGGAAATCAATCATCTTCCGTCTGTAACTGTATCAATATTAAAAGGTTCAGTGATGGGGGGTGGGATTGGCCTGTCTGCAACCTGTGATTTTGTTATTGCTGCTGAAGACACAAAAATGGCATTTAAAGAGGTGAAGCTGGGAATTATACCTGCTTTGATCTCTCCATTTATAGTTTATAAAATCGGAGTCCCAAAAGCAAAAGAGTTAATGTTAAGAGGTGCTTTAATTGATGTTGAAGAAGCACAAAAATCAGGTTTGGTCAGTCAGGTGGTAAAACAAAATCAGCTGGATAATGCTCTTAAAGTGCTGGTTAAAGATTTATTGGAGGGTGGTAAAGGTGCAAAACAAATGATCAGGAAGCTGATTTTTGAAATGAGTAACAATAACATTACCAGGGAAATGCTTGAAAAAGCTCTTAACAATCTTATTTCTGTAATAAAGGCGCCTGAGGCCGACGAAGGATTTAAAGCATTTTTTGAGAAACGGAAACCTGATTGGTATTAAATATTCAGGAATGAAAAAAAAGATACAAAGCATATTTATAGCCAACAGGGGTGAAATAGCAGTCAGGATTGCTAAAACTGCAAAGGAAATGGGAATCCGGACGGTGGCTCCTTTTTCTCCGGACGATAAAAAAAGCCTGCATGTTAAGGAGGTTGATAAAGCTATTGGGTTATCAAATATTAAGTTGTCAGAAACCTTTCTTTCTCCTGATTTTATGGTTGAGCTGGCAATCCGGGAAAAATGCGATGCCATTCATCCTGGCTACGGTTTCCTTGCTGAAGACTACCGGTTAGCAGAACTTTGTAAAAGGAGGGGATTGATATTTATTGGCCCTGACCCGGAAGTTATCAGAATAATGGGTGATAAATCGGAAGCCCGTAAAATTGCTTTAGATGCCGGAGTGCCTGTTTTACCTGTTTTTGAAGGTGAAATAAATGAATTGGCTGAATTATCATCATCGTTGGGTTTCCCCGTTATGATTAAAGCAGTTAGCGGAGGAGGAGGAAAGGGATTACGCAAAGTAAACCATATTGCTTATTATCTGAAGGAACTGGAACGCGCAGGAAGAGAAGCAATGAATTATTTCGGAAGCAACCGATTATTGATTGAACCTTATATAAAAAACGCAAGGCATGTTGAGGTTCAGATTCTTGCAGATTTTTATGGAAATGTGATCCACCTGTTTGAACGGGAATGTTCCATACAAAGAAATCACCAGAAAATTATTGAAGAATCACCGGCTCTTAATATTTCCTCTGAACTAAAACAAAAACTGTTTGCTGCTGCTTTTAAAATAGCTCAAAAGGCGGACTATTCGAATGCCGGGACAATCGAGTTTTTGATAGATGAGCAGGAAAATTTCTTTTTCCTTGAAATGAACACCCGGATTCAGGTTGAACATGGTGTTTCTGAAATGGTTACGGGAATTGATATAGTAAAAAAACAGATATGTATTGCTTCGGGTGAAAGATTGAACCTGAAACAGGATGAGATAAAATGTTCCGGGCATTCAGTTGAAGCAAGGATTTATGCTGAAGATCCTTTTTATGATTTCAGAAGAGAGCCTGGCTGTACTGGTCCTTTGTTTTTACCTGAATATAAAAATCTAAGGATCGACTCCAACCTTACTGAAAACAGTTGTATTCCTGAATCGTTTGACCCTTTACTTGCAAAGCTGATCAGTTACGGATCTACAAGAAAAGAAGCCATTTCTTTATTATCAGAAGGTTTGAAAGATTTGATGATTCCTGGAATTAATCATAATGCAAAGTATATTGAATCAATTATCGGATTAAATGAATTTTTAAAGTTCAGGCATAATACTGAAACGCTTAAAAACATTCATAACACCTTAATAAATAAATTATTGTCGGAAAGGGAAAAGTCTTTACGATTTATTTTAGCCGGATATTTAATTATACATTTTTCTAAAAAGCCTAATAATTATGAAAATATCTGGAAGTCAATCGGTTATTGGAGGCAAATGAATAAAGTTGAAGTAAAATCCGAAGAGACTAAACATGTTTTATTCTGGAAGAAAACTAAAAATTCTATAGAGGTTGATATCGATAATGTAATAATGAAGCTAGATAATATTTCAGTAACAGGGAATGAAATACAATTCTGTTTCGAAGGAAATTCATATTTGATTTATTTCAGGAAAGAAGAGAAATATACGCTGTTTTCAATCCATGGTTTCACATTTAAATTACGGTCTGATTCTGTTTTATCAGAAGTTCAGATTAGAAAGCAGAAAATATATGAAAATAAGGAGTCCGGGAAAGTAGTTGTTTCGCCACTCTTCGGGAAAGTCATTAAAATAAATTACAGAGTCGGGCAAATAGTTAAAAAAGGCGATCCATTAATTGTCCTTGAATCAATGAAAATGGAAAACAACATTTTATCACCTGTTAATGGAAAAATAAAAAGAATTCGTGTTTCCATAAATGAAAATGTAATGGAAAATCAGGAATTGATAGAATTGGAAAAAATTGTTGAAACACAAAACAAAGAGATAATATTTCAGAACTGATAATTAAGAATCAGGTTAAAATATTTGTATAGAATAACTTATGAACGTTTTAATAAGAAAACATCACAACAGGATCAGGCAGAAAATCAGAGGATTTGCTGAAAACGAAATAAAACCGGTAATTCTTGGATTTGATGAAAAAGAAGAATTTCCGGTTTCCTTAATTGAAGAATTGGGAAAAACCGGAGTATTTGGAATGAATGCCCCGCAGAAATTCGGAGGAATGGGGGCGGATACTCTTTCGTATATTATTGCAGTAGAAGAACTTGCCCGTGTTGATGGTTCTGTTGGAGCCACGTTGGCTGCCCATAATTCATTGGGTGTGGGACCAATTGTAGAATTTGGCACTGAAAAACAAAAACAAAAATATTTGCCGGAATTATGCACAGGCAAAGCTCTATGGGCTTTTGGGCTTACTGAAAAAAATGCAGGTTCCGATGCACAGGCAGTTGAAACAAAAGCTGATTTGAAAAAAGGCAGTTGGCATATTACTGGTTCCAAATTATTTATAACGAACGGAAGCTCTGAAATTTCAAAAGGCCTTACTGTGGCGGCAATCACCGGTAAGCGCCCGGATGGCAGGAAGGAAATATCTGCTATTCTTGTTGAAAATGATTTGCCGGGTGTTACAGCCAGAACTATGAGAGGAAAACTGGTCTGGCGTGCTGCAAACAATGCCGATATTGCTTATAAAAATGTGGTTGTACAGGAAGAAAACCTGCTTGGAGAAAGGGGGAAAGGGATTCATATTATGCTCAAAACTATTGACAACGGGCGGCTTTCAATTGCAGCTCTTGGATTGGGGTGTGCTCAGGGAGCCTACGAAATGGCTACGGAATATGCCATGAAACGAAAACAATTCGGTAAACCCATTTCGGAATTTCAAGCTATTTCGTTCAAGCTGGCTGATATGGCTATGAAAGTTGAGAATGCACGAAATACACTCTATAATGCCTGTTGGTTAAAAGATAATGGTTATGAGTTTGGTAAACAGTCGGCAATGGCAAAATTGTACTGTTCTGAAATTGCCCGCGAAGTGACTGATGAAGCAATTCAGGTTTTCGGAGGGGCAGGCCTTCTGCGTGAAAATCATGTGGAACGGTTTTACCGCGACCAGCGGCTTTTGCAGATAGGTGAAGGCACAAGTGAGATTCTGAGGATGGTAATATCCCGCAAGATTTTAAAAGAATTCGATCAAAATTCTACCGATTAGATGTCAGAAGAAAAATATAAATATGGTTATATTCAGGGATTTTCTGCATTAAGCAAAAATGAAAAACTTGAGAGGATTGCGAATTATTCCGGCATTAATCCAGATGATTTTAAAAAATACAGTTGGACTGAACCTTCTGTTTCTGAAATTCTTGACAGCCTGAGTGAAAATACGGTTTCTCATTTTTCACTTCCGTTTGGGATCGCTCCCAATTTTCTTGTAAACGGGAAGGATTATGTCTTGCCCTTTGTAACAGAGGAAAGTTCGGTAGTGGCAGCTATGGCAAAAGCTGCAAAAATTTGGTATTCAAGAGGTGGATTTAAAGCTAAGGTTTTAGGAACCGTAAAAAAAGGGCAGGTCCATTTTTTCTGGAAAGGAAGTTTCAGTTTGCTAAAAGAATTTCTCCCTGAATTAAAACAAAAACTTTATAATGAAACTGCCTCAATATCAGGGAATATGGAAAAACGGGGCGGGGGCATTACAGAAATCAGAATTCTGGATAAAACTGATTTGATACAGGACTATTTCCAACTGGACTGTGATTTCAAAACAGGTGATGCCATGGGTGCCAATTTTATTAATTCGGTACTTGAAAAAATGGCAACTGTTTTAGAAAAAGAGATTTCAGAAAAGTTTCCGGAATTCGCTTCTCCTGAAATAAATATGGCTATTTTATCAAATTATACTCCTGAATGCCTTGTTGAAGCATGGGTAGAGTGCCCGGTATCAAAGCTGGATAATATAATAAAAGATGTACTGGCTGAAGTTTTTGCCCATCGGTTTGAAAAGGCAGTTCAAATCTCCAAAATCGATGTTTCACGTGCGGTTACCCATAACAAAGGAATTTTAAATGGAATAGATTCGCTGGCTCTTGCCACAGGAAATGACTGGCGTGCAATCGAAGCAGGAGCTCATGCATTTGCAGCTTCTGATGGGAATTACAAAGGATTAAGCGATGTTTCTGTAAAAAACGGAATGTTTCGGTTTTCAATAAAATTATCTGTTAATGTGGGAACTGTGGGAGGTGTTACCAATATTCACCCTTTGGCAAAAACGGCAATAAAAATATTAAAAAATCCTTCAGCTTCTGAACTGATGCAGTTGTTTGCTGTTGCGGGACTTGCCAGCAATTTTTCAGCAATAACAGCATTGATTGGCAATGGAATACAATCGGGGCACATGAAGCTTCACCTGAAAAATATTCTGTGGCAGTTAAATGCTTCAAACGAAAAGATACAAATGGCAACATCATATTTTAAAAACAGAAAAGTTGGTTACTCCGAAGTCAGAGATTTTTTAAAAAGAGAAAAATGAACCGGTTTTATTCTTCAGGAAAATTATTGATCACGGGCGAGTACCTGGTTTTAAACGGGGCAAAAGCACTTGCCGTGCCTTTAATTAAGGGTCAGGAAATGCAGGTTTTTATAAATGGCCAAACCGAAGGTATCTGCTGGGAAAGTTTTTATCAGGATAAAATGTGGATGAAAGCAATAATTGATCCCGAAACATTTGAATTAGAACAGTATTCAGGGGAAGGTGATGGAAATTATCTGAAAAGGTTGTTCCTTGCTGTAAAAGAATTAAATCCTGATTTTTTAAATGAAAAGAAACCATTTACAGTAGTTAATAAACTGGATTTTTCACCTGACTGGGGCCTGGGGAGCAGTAGTTCATTAATTTCAAATCTTTCCTTTTGGGCAGAAATCAATCCCTTTGTTCTTAATGGCAAAGTATCAAAAGGTTCAGGTTATGATATAGCAACGGCACGTAGTAAAACTCCCATTTTATACAGGGTTGATGGTGACGAACGCATAATTAATCCTGTCGATTTTTATCCTTCTTTTTCTGATCATCTCTTTTTGGTCTGGCTGGGGAATAAAAAGGGTACCGAACAAAGTGTAAACTGGTACAGAAAGTATATACGGCCAACAAAAAAACAAATCAGAAACATCACAAATCTTACCAATGAAATCTGGCAGACAGATAACTCTGAAAGGTTTGGTGAAATTCTGAAAGAACATAACAGTATAATGGAGGAAATACTTCATATAACATCAGTTCAAAATCTTTATTTTAATGATTTTGAAGGGGTTATAAAGCCTTTGGGAGCCTGGGGTGGAGATTTTATTTTGGTTGTGGCATCGTTTGGTGAACATAGGGTAAAATCCTATTTTCAACATAAAGGATTGTCTGTAATTTTTAAGTGGGATGAACTGGTTAAAGGAAAAGAAACTGTCTGAAAAGACTAAGCAAAGCGAATGGAAGAAAGTTAACTGGCGAAGCCCTTCCAACATCGCTTTGATAAAATACTGGGGGAAAAACGGAAAACAACTACCCATGAATCCTTCTATTAGTTTTTCACTTTCAAAATCTTACACCGATACCACTGTTTATTATAAAAAAAAGGAGCGTCAGGAAAAAGAAATTGATTTTAAATATTTGTTTGAAGCGAAGGAAAACCCGGATTTTTCAAATCGTATAAATATATATTTACAAAGCCTGCTTAAAGATTTTCCATTTTTGCCCTATTACCGCCTTCGTATTGAAAGTCGTAACAGTTTCCCGCATTCTGCCGGAATTGCTTCTTCTGCATCATCAATGAGTGCATTGGCACTTTGCCTGTGCAGTTTGGAACGGGAATTAACCGGAATTTCAAACCAGCTGGACTTTTTCAGGAAGGCTTCCAATGTTGCACGCCTGGGGTCGGGAAGTGCATCAAGGTCGGTTTACGGAGGATTTAATGCATGGGGAGAACATTCAGTTTTAAAAGAATTGAATAACTATTATGCAATTCCATTGAGTGAAAATATTCATAAAATCTTTCAGAACCTGCAGGATTCAATACTGATTATTGATAAAGGGCAAAAAAAAATTTCGAGTTCATATGGACACCGGTTAATGGAAAATCACCCTCATCGGATACAACGAATCAAAGAAGCAAACAGCCACTTTTTACAGATGTGGGAGGTACTTAAATGTGGGGGCTTTGAACGGTTTGCTGCCATTGTTGAAGCAGAATCATTTGCAATTCACAATTTGATGGAAAGTTCAGAACCTTCTTTTTCTTTATTGAAACCTGAAACTTATAAGGTTATTTCAAAAATTGAATCTTTTAGAAATCAGAATAAACTGCCTTTGTGTTTTACACTTGATGCCGGCCCGAATGTTCATTTAATTTACCCCTTGGAAATTAAAAAAGAAATCGTGAACTTTATAGAAAGTGAATTGGTGGAGTTTTGCAGCAATGGTTTTTGGATAGATGATAATATGGGTAATGGTCCAATCAGGCTGTAATGAGGAAAAATAAAATATTCAACAGTAAAATTTTAGTATTCGGGGAATATGCGGTTTTGTATGGTTCCGATGCTTTGGCTATTCCGTTTAATAAATTTTCAGGTTTTCTTGATTTTGATGCTGTTGATTCTTCCGGACAATCTGAATCCAATAAAAAATTAGGCGAATATCTGGCCTTCCTGAAAAGAAATCACAAAAGGTTTGGAAATATAAACCTGGCTGCTTTTGAAGATGATATTAAAAAAGGCCTGTATTTTAATTCTTCAATTCCTATGAATTATGGCCTTGGCAGTTCGGGGGCTCTGGTTGCAGCTGTTTTCCGGAAATATGGATATATTGATAAATTGATAAAAAACGACCTGGGGGAATTGAGGGCTGTGTTGCAAAACCTTGAATCGTGGTTCCATGGGAAAAGTTCCGGAATGGATCCATTGGTTTCGTACCTTGATAAACCTTTGGTAGTTACAAGTAACAGGCTTGAATTAGTTGAGTTATCTGAACCTGAAGAAGATGATTTCAAGATGTTTCTGGTTGATACTCAGCAAGAATCGTCTACCGGATTTCAAATACGTAGTTTTCAGCAGGTACTGAAAAATAAAATTTTCTATAACCTATTCCTAGAAAAATATATTCCTTATTTAAACAGTGCCATCACTTTCTATCTGGAAAAAAATCACATCAATTTTGAAAGTATTATTGCCGATATTGTGGATTTTCAATACCGGTTCCTCAAAATTCTGTTTCCATTCGAAATCCGCGAACTGGTAAAGGATGGGCTCGACCAAAGAGCTTATTACATGAAACTTTGCGGGTCGGGGGGCGGAGGCTACCTCCTTGGATTTACTCAGGATATTGAAAAAACACGAAAACTTCTTGCTCAAAAAAATGTTAATCTGGTTGAGGTCTAGATTTTGGATTTTTGATGTTGGATATTTGATATTAGTTGTTAGATTTTCGATATTGGATTGTTGATTTTTGTTAGTCATTTTCGAAGCAGATAATCCTGAAAAGTTTAAGTACCTCAAATCGATTAATTCAGGTTGTTTATTAAAAGAAAATATGGGTTTTAAAGAAAATAAACAGGCAGATAAAAATGAAATTGTAAATACCGGGCGATTACCACGGTGGATGAAAGCACAACTGCCTAAGGGCCATAACTATTCTCAGGTTAAGAATCTGATCAAGGAACATGGTCTTCATACGATTTGTACCAGTGGAAACTGTCCGAACCGGGGTGAGTGCTGGAGTGCAGGGACAGCAAGTTTTATGATACTTGGAAACAAATGTACCAGGAATTGCCGGTTTTGTTCAGTCCCGAACATGATTCCTGACCCGGTTGACTGGAGTGAAGCTGAAAAGCTTGCAAAAACAATTCAGACCTTGAAAATTAAACATTGTATTATTACTTCGGTCGACCGTGATGACCTTGATGATGGAGGTTCTGCTTTCTGGGCTGAAACAATCTGGCAGGTTAAAAAACTGAATCCGGAAACAACAATTGAAACACTGATCCCTGATTTTAACGGTGATGAGGTTGCAGTTCAGCGTGTTATTCATGCCAACCCTGAAGTTATTTCCCATAACCTTGAAACCGTTGAGCGTTTGACCCCTGTTGTAAGGAGCCATGCCCGGTATAAACGAAGCCTGAAAGTACTTAAATATATTGCAGATTCAGGAATGATAGCAAAATCGGGTATTATGCTGGGACTAGGCGAAACAGAAGAAGAAGTTTTAATAACATTGAGAGATTTGAAAGATGTTGGAGTAAGGGTAGTCACAATCGGGCAATATCTTCAACCAAATCCGCATCTGATGAAAGTTCGCGAATACATCAAACCTGATCAGTTTAAATTTTACAGAGAAGAGGGATTAAAACTCGGATTCTCATTTGTGGAAAGCAGCCCGCTTGTCAGGTCATCTTATCATGCTGAAAAACATGTAAATGCATAAAATTACTTAGTAACTGGGGAATGAAATTTCAGGCAAGGATTTCTGAAATAAAATTTTATACTGATTCTGTTTTTGTTATTCGTTTTGAAAGAAATGGATTTCAATTTAAAGCAGGGCAATACCTGGTTCTATCTGTTCCAGGGATTCAGGAAAGCAGGGAGTATTCAATATGCAGTGGCATAAACGAACCATGGCTGGAAGTTCTGGTCAGGGAAATACCGGATGGTTATTTTTCAAAACAATTGAAAAAATTAGAACCAGGCGATGTAATTTATTTTGATGGGCCTTTTGGTTTTTTTATTTTGAATAACATCGAAATAAAAACCGGTGAATATGTTTTTATTGCCACCGGTACGGGGATCTCGCCGTTTATAAGTTTTTTAAAATCCTATCCTGAAATTAATTATCATCTTGTTCACGGAATCCGTTCATATGATGAAAATTACGGGAAAGATTATTTTCCTTTGTTACATC
>JAFGGF010000115.1 GCA_016930735.1 Prolixibacteraceae bacterium | reverse complement strand
GTACTTCGTTCGGGACGAAGGGGTCGCAGGTTCAAATCCTGTCACCCCGACAAAAGAAAAAGCCTTTTCGTAGATGCGAAGAGGCTTTTCAATTTTTTTGGAACCGAAATTATTTCAGGTTAAAACCATTTAACTCAATCACAGGTTCATCGCCGTTCAGGTCGGTATTATTAATTTTTACAGTAAGTTCTTTTTCTTCACCCGGAAGGATTGAAACATAATTGTCGCTCCAGAAAACCGGTAAAATCAGCTCATCCGATTCTTTCCCCTTTAGTTTTAATTCAATAAAAAATGCCAGTTTATCAGAAGAATTTTTTAATCGGGCTATAACCACAGTCTGATCCCCTTGATTATCTATTGTATAATCAGAATCAATTTCTGTTTGCGGAAGGGAAAATAAACCTGTAAAATCAGCAAACTGTTTCAGGGGTGTATAATACCATTCGGAATTTTTAAAATCGGGGACATCATTTTTGGCCGACAACCAGTAAAAACTGTTACTTAATTCTCTTCCTTCTGAAGACTTAATTCTCAGATTGGCAAAATACACCGGTGTTATACCTTTAAAAGCAGGCATTTCAAATATTTTTTCCGAAGAATAGGCGTCAATCTCAAAGGGGACTTCCTTATTAAAAATCTCTTTTGAATTCAGATCTAAAAACTGAATTTCAGCTATGAGGTTTTTCCGGGGTTGATACAGGTCGTTTGAGACGTAAATGTTTTTATCGTCATAATTATAAATAATATTCAATGGTTTCAGTGCGCTTTGGGTTCCAAAAAACGCACCGTTGGGCATGAGGTAATAATCGTACAATTGCCAGTAGAGTTTGGGCCATGAGGCATTTAGCATCCACTGAACAATTCCTCCGGCTTTTATTTTATTGACAGCAAAAGCTTCATACATCGGGCGGATTGCTTCATAGTTGGCAAGTTGCGCTTTTTTTACAAAATCCTCAATATTATCGGAATCTCCATATCTTTTTATCAGTGCATTCTGATAATTTCCAACGGTATTAAACTGGTTACGCCCACTGTGAAAATTCCATATCTCATTTACAGGCCAGAGTTTATCCTCCGGAAACATTTTCCGCAACGATTCAATTGGCGGAATCTGAGGGCCGGGTCCGGTTTCCGTATTAAAACCATAAGCTCCTCCATACTGAGTATCGATATACCAGTAATTTGGAGAAACATAATCGTAGGGGCCATTCATTTTTACCCCCGTCGGACCGGTAATTTCGCTTTTACGCACTGAACAGGCCATAAGAACCGGGCGGTCAGGATCAGTTTTTCCCAGTGTAGCAAGGTATTTTTTTTCAAGTGCCGGGCGGGGCAACATGTCACTGCCCATTACCCAAACAAAAATACTCGGATGGTTACGAAGCCACAATACCTGATCTTCCAGATAATTGTCGACAAGCTTCATGTCCTCTTCTGTTTTTATTCCTCCGAAGCGGTCACATTCTTTTCCAAGATATTCATCCCATTCCCACTGGCAACTCCATCCAACCATCAATAAAATCCCGTACTTATCGCATAAATTATACAGTGTTTGACTTTCTCCCCAAATACCTTCCAACCTGATACAATTCAGGTTCATTAATCTGGTATACAAAACCTGTGCTTCCACTTTTTCCGGGCTTTCCCTGAGGAGGAGGTCATCGGTCCACCCTCCGGAACGTATTTGAATATCACGTCCGTTTATTTTATATGTGCGTGAACCGTTCTCATTGATATAATCTGATACTTCGCGTATGCCAAATTCCTGATTCAGACTGTCAGTAACAATACCATTAACAGTACAATCCATTTTCAGGGAATATAGTTCAGGATTTCCCATTGTGTGTGGCCACCAAAGCCTGGCATCCGTTAATTTCAATTCAGGGAAATCATCTATATTCCATTCAATCAACTTTTTTTCAAAAGGTTTCAGAGTTACTTCCTGCTCGAGTTTAATATTTTCAATAACTGCATGGACAACCGTGGTTAATTCTTTTTCAGAATGGTTTATGACTGTGTTTTCAACAGTTAACTCTGCATTGTCGAAATTCTCCTGATTTATTATTGATCTGACAAAAGGTTGGTCAATTGAAACAGGTCCATAAAAACGAAGATTTACTTCGCGGAACAGACCCATATTCCTGTCAGGAGGTTTGGGAGTCCAGTCAACAAATCCAATTGAGAAGTCGCCTGGCTTTGGCGGGTAAACCATAACTTCAAGCAGATTGCCTTTTTGTTTCAGTTTTCCGGTCACATTGAATTCAAAACGGCGGAAAGCTCCAAAAATAGTATCGGAAGCCCCAATCTTTTCTCCGTTAAGGAAAATATCAGCACTGTAATTTATCCCATCGAAACATAAACCGGAATAACTGCCTTTCAGCCTGTTATCAAGGTCAAATCTTTTCATGTATTTCCAGTGAGTCTTAAACCATTCATCCGGTATCCGTTCCAGATTGTCGGAAAAAAACAAATCTTTATACATGCCGCTTTCAACCATGGCTCCTAAAACAGTATTTGGAATATTGCAGTATATTATAACATTTTCGGCATATCCATCAGTTGAGATCAGGTTCCCGTTTTCATCCCATTGCCCTGATGGCTGCAACTGCCAGTTTTCACTTAAACTGATAATTTTTGGCTCGTATTTTATTGTACAACCTGTATTACCAATTAGTAAGATGATTAAGAAGATTAACAAATAAAATTGAAGATTACGTTTTATTTTCATATTTAAATTAGTTAGGTTTCCGGATCTATCTTTTCAAATATTTTAAGCCTGAATTTAACCTGCATTTAAAAACAGGGCAGCAGCACCTAAAATGGCAGGTTCTTCCATTTCAGAAATTTCAATTTTCAGGTTTTTTAAAGTGTTCCTGAATTCAAATCCTTTAATTTCGGAATACATCGGGGTTTTAAAAAATTCAAAAGCATTGGTTAATGAACCACCCATGATGATTATATCAGGATCGTAAGCGTAAAGAATCGATTTTACAAGCATTCCCATATGCCTGCCAAATTCATTGTAATTATTCTGGGCCTCGCCGTCTCCCTTTTTTGCATTTTCATATTCCAGAGCAGCATCTGTATTTTTAATATTTGTAAAATACTGCCCGCTGCAGTAATACTCATAGTTGTGATCAAGATAGGGTAACATCCCGAATTCTCCGGCACAACAATTTGTGCCATCAAATAATTTATTGTTTATTATCAGTCCCAGCCCAAGCCCTGTTCCGGTGATCAGGCCAACAATATTCCGGTAAGGTTTCCCTTTGCCAAAGAATTTCTCACCGGCCACAAAACAATTGGCATCGTTGTTAATATAAACAGGGACATTAAATTTTTTTTTCAGGTAATCACCCAATGCAACTTCTTTCCATGAAGGTATGTTTACAACATCGTAAACAATTCCTTTTTCTGTATCCACAACCGATGGGACACCAATTCCAATTCCCTTTGTTTGTTTATTGAAACACTGGCTGATACAATTACAGACAGCATCAAGAACCTCTTTTTCAGTTCCATGCGACGGAGTTTTAAACCTGGCTGTTTCGACTATTGAATTCCGGTGAGCGCATTCCCCGTCGGCTCTGCCGCGGGGTTAGCGAACAAAACACTAAAAAAGTCCTTGACGG
>JAFGGF010000114.1 GCA_016930735.1 Prolixibacteraceae bacterium | reverse complement strand
TTTCTTATCCTTAAAAAAGAACTGGAAAAACTTTCGGAAGATTTAAGTTTCTATTTTGAAATAGCATCGCTGCCTAAAACAGCTTTGACACGTTTTAAGGAAATGGTGGCAGAAACGGGGAACGAATCAAAACAAGTAGTTGCATCAGCAAAAAACGAAGCCTATAAACTTTTTGTACTTCTTTTGATCCGCAAACTTCCGGTAAACATTGGCAAAGCCCAGTCGTTTGAACTCGAAGATAAAAAAGGTAGCTACAGCCGGTCACTCCAGCTAATAAACGACCTTGAGATTCTGAAAGATGCATTACTTGTCAAAAATTACTCCAGCCTTGCCTGCAATTCAGTAAACCGGGCAATAAATTTTGTAAAAACCTTTGGTTTTCACCTTGCTGAACTGGATATCAGGCAAAACAGCCAGTATTACAGCAAAGCATTTGAACAACTTGTTGCTATTTCAAATCCGTTGAACAAGAATACCGGCAGCTGGAATGAAAAATCAAAAATGATACTGATCGAGGAGGAACTGAGGTCAAACCGCCCATTTATCCGGGATTTTAAAACTCTTCCTGTGGAAGCAAAAAACGTAATTGACACTTTTACAATTCTTCGCCAACATATTGACAAATATTCGGAAATTGCTTTGGGCTCATTAATCGTAAGCATGACCCGAAATGTGACTGACCTGCTGACAGTATATTTACTGGCAAAAGAAGCCGGGCTTACTTTTTTTGATAAAACACTGATCTCCAAATTACATATAGTTCCGCTTTTTGAAACCATACCGGATTTGATTGACAGCCCATCGATACTGGAGAAATATTTCAGCTATCCTGAAGTTCAGAACAGCCTTGAATTCCAGAGAAAACAAAAAAACCTGTCGGGTAAAATACAGGAAGTAATGATTGGTTACAGCGACAGTAACAAGGATGGGGGAATCCTGGCAAGTACATGGTTCCTGTATAAAGCACAAAAGGAAATATCTGAAGTAGGAATGAAGTTCGGCATTAAAATTAAATTTTTCCATGGGAAAGGAGGGTCAATAAGCCGTGGTGCCGGACCGGTTCACTGGTTTTTACGCTCCCTTCCACACAACACTTTATCAGGAAAATTTAAAATTACAGAACAGGGCGAAAGCATTGAAAAAAAATTCGCCAATAAAATAAATGCAGTTTACAACCTGGAATTAATGGTAGCCGGAAGCACACTGAATACATTGCTGCATCAACTTCAGGAAAATCAGGATAATGAAGTTTCTGAAATTATGGAATATATGGGAAAGGAGAGTTATGAAATTTATACAAGGCTTCTGAACAATGACCATTTCCTGGAATTTTACAGGCAGGCTACTCCGATCGATGTTATTGAAGAAAGCAAAATCGGTTCGCGCCCTGCCCGCCGTACCGGGAAACAAACTTTTTCTGACCTTCGTGCAATCCCATGGGTATTCAGCTGGGGGCAGGCCCGCTACCATATTACCAGTTGGTACGGAGTAGGGTCAACCCTTCAGAAAATGCAAAATGAACATGAAAATAAGTACCTAAAACTGAAAAAGCTGATTCGTGAAAACCAGTTCATCAGGTATGTTTTAACAAATATCGATACCAGCCTTGCCAGCACCGACGAAAAAATCATGAAAATGTATGCAGAACTCGTTAAAGACAGGAATGTTAAAAACTCAATTTTAACCTTGCTGCTTGATGAATTAAAGTTGACCCGTAGTCTGATGGCTGAATTGCTGGGAAGGTCAATTAAGGAACGCCGCAAAAACCATTATTATTCAACTACGCTCAGGGCCGAGGCACTGGACGTATTACATAAAAACCAGGTTCGTAACCTGAAACAATGGAGAAAAATTAAAGGAAATAACACAAAAGAAGAAAAGGAAATTTTAAACCAACTTTTGATTTCAGTAAATGCCATTGCAAATGCAATGGGAAATACTGGATAGAATAATTCAACAAAAAAGCTGCACATTTACTTGTTTTTCTGATTTTTGATAACTTTAGCGTTTTAATAAAAAATCGATGGCTAAAAAGAGCAAAACTATTTTTTATATAGCCGGAGGCACAATTGTTATTGCAGTTATTGTTGCATTTCTGGTATTTAATTCAAACGGAAATATTAAATCCCAAATCCCTGTAATTTCAAACCTTGCCAGCTTGCCTAAAGCTTTAAAGGAACAAATATCTGCAGCCATTAAGAAGGCTCAGGAAGATCCTACCCCGGAAAATTTAGGCACTCTCGGAATGGTTTATCATTCAAGTGCAAACTACGAAGAAGCAGGAAAATGCTACGACCTGGCAATATTAACAGGCAAAAAAACCTGGATCTGGAATTATTATGCCGGCTATCTGAATATGGAATTGGGGAACTCAGAAGCAGCTGTAAAAAATTTCAAGGAAGTCGTTAAAAAAAATCCAAAAAACGGATTGGCATATTATTATCTGGGGCAGGAATATAAAAACCTGAGGGAAAATGATAAAGCGGAAGAAAATTTAAATATAATACTCACTTTTAAGTCAATTACTGTTGATAATGAAGGAAGAAAGGATCATTTTCCGCTTGGCACCTATGCAAAATTTCAACTCGCAAGAATTTATGTTGATACAGAACATAACGATTTGGCTGAACAAAAACTTAAAGAAATTATTAAAACCGATTATTTATTCGGCCCGGCATACAGGTTGCTTGGAAATATTTACCGGTTAAACGGAGATACAACTTTAAGCAATGAATATACTGTAAGGGCAAATGACCTGGGACTTATCACAAATCCTATTGACAATTATATTGACAGGCTGATACTGATGTCAAGGTCAGAATTATACATTCTGAAAAGAATTGATGAAGCCGAAAGAGGCATTTATCCTGAATGGACGCTGAGGATTGTTGAAAATGCTTTAAAATTTATCCCTGATAATAAATACCTGCTTTCAAAAGCCATAAAAATATATTTATGGAGCAATCAGGATCAGGTTGCTTCTGATTTTATAAAAAAACACATCAGCTCTTTTAGTGATAATCTTTCGGAACTGAAAAAAACAGGGATTTTCTTTTTCCAGAAAGGATTATATCAACAAGCCATGCAGTATTGGGATGTTGCATTGAAACTAAACCCGGAAGAGGAAGAAGTGATTAAAAACAAAGCAATAAGTTACTGGGCTCTAGGGAACAGGCAGGAAGCAAACAGGATAACTGACCAGTTACTGGAGAAGAACCGCAATAATCCCGATAAATTAGCCGACGTGGTTTATCTTGCTTATCATTTGGGACAAAAACAAAAAGTATTACAGCACTTTGAACAGCTAAAAAAACAGGTCCCGACCAATCTGATTGTTCAAAAACTGGCAGGAGAGATGGCTGAGTCAAACGGCGAATTCAGTAAAGCTGTTGCTCATTATGAAGTAGCCTTTAAGGGAAATCCTGAAGACCTTCAGACAATTTCCTACTTAGGGAACCTTTTGTTCAAATATAAAAGATGGGACAAATATATTACCCATTACAGGGAAGCTTTGAAGTACCATCCAAACGATCCTGAAATTATAGAAAAGGTTGGTGATTTTCTGATAAACTGCCCCAATCCTACCCTAAAAAATATGGAAGAAGGAAAAAAATTTTGTGAGCGGGCATTTACACATATCACAAGCACACCCGATATTCAGGTTTCGGCAGGCAGGAACCTGGCCATTGCATGTGCACTTACAGGAGAAAAACAAAAAGCTGTTTCAACACTTAGCAGGACAATTAATATTGCCCA
>JAFGGF010000113.1 GCA_016930735.1 Prolixibacteraceae bacterium | reverse complement strand
ATTTCTGCGCTCCCTGCTTTTTTATATTCCTGATTACCGAAACCAGAGCATCCGCTCCTTCGTCGGAATAATGGATTGAAACTCCGTTTTCGAGGATTTTTTCAAAACTATATAAAAACCGGGGGTAGCCTTCAACCTTTGCATAATAAATTTTCCCTTCATTGGGCATCAGCACAAATTTTCCCATCCCCATAAAACCGGATTCAAACCTGTTTATAATATTCCCATCACCATCCACTATCTGTCCTTTAATTCCGATTCCCTTACCTGAAGAATCGACTGCCTTAAATGCAATATGGTTCACTGCATTTAAAACCAGGTTGCCTCCTTCGGGAAAAAACATCACATCTATCGAATCAGTATTTTCTTCCAGAGCAAATTCCAGGTTAAGTGAACTTTTGGGTGTTGAAATCCAAATTCGTTTATGAAACAGGCTTTCTTCACCAAAATTTTTGAGGTATTTTGTGAAAGCCCTTAAACTGTATTGTCCATCAGAGATTGAATTTGGAATTGCAATATCGCCTTTCGACTCGCCATTAACTGAAAGGATGAGCCGGTTGGCAATAACTTCCCCGACGGGAGAAACCAATTGGACATAAATGTTTTTATACCCTTCGATGGGTTTGTGGGTCATACCACTTACAAGATAAGGTTTGAACCAGATTGTATCACCTGTGGAATACAAATCACGGTCGGTGTGGAGATAAAGTTTTTCGTATAAAACCGGTTTTTGAGAAACAAGCTGTTTTTCAATATCCTGCCCGGATAATGAGCCGGTAATAACCGGGATTATTAAAAAAAGCAGGAGTCTTTTCATAAGTTTAAAGTTAGGACAGCCTGATCTGGATCGAATGATATAAAAATAGACAAATTCAAAATTGTATAGGAAAACAAATATGTTAAATCTTATTTTTATTCTTACATTTATAACACAAATCAAAAAACCACTAATAAATAAAAAATGAGAAACCGGCTCCCGTTAATACTATTGATTCTAACCAATTCATTATTTGCCCAGCAAAAATTTGAAGAAAAAATCGGGATTGGATTTTCAAAGCTGTTTTCAAACGATGTTATTGCAAAAGAATTTAGTAAAACAAAATTAAATTCTGTAGCAGATTTATCAATAGGTATATCATTATATGATAAAACCAAAAGCTTTACTTTCAGGAAAGAGCTCGAAACCGAATTGTTTTTATATAAAGGTTCAATGAGTATTTGGTCTCTTGGAACCGCTTGTTACCGCAAAAATCTTAAGGGTTATTCTTTACTGATAAAAGCGAAAATTCTTCCTCAAATCAGGTTAAAACATTCTAATTTCATTGCATTTGGCCCAGTAATAGGTAAAAATATTAAAGCACACTGGAGTTACGACTATAGTACCTGGGATACAGAACCTGTCAATATAGTCAGTTGGCACGCCTCAGAATCAGCTACTGATTTATTCAGTAAATTCTTTTGGGGGATAGAAGTCTGCATGGGTGGATATAAGTATTTATCCGATAAGCAGTATTTTGGATGGGAATTAGGATTGTTGTATTATAATAATTTCTATAATCATTGGGGATCCTTTAATAGGTATGGCTTTTGGATTTCAATTTTAAATCCAACCGGTTTCCTGAAACAAAAAAAGGAGTTTTAATAAAGCCCCTTTCGTTATTTTTTGTATAAATCTGATCAAATTACTGAGCCGGTCATTTCACCGTTTTCCAAAATAACTTCATAAAAGTATCCGGCTCCAAAATCCTTATTCAGTGTGATGGTCCCTTCAAATGTTACTTCATCATCAACATTGGGTTCTTCCTGGCTGGTAATGGTAAGGTCATAATTCCCTTCATGATCAGTGCCATCCTGAATGTGGATCCAGTTTGTTCCCATAATGCTTTTATTGATTTTAACAACTACACCATGAACCTTCACTTTTTTTCCCGAGTAATTATTCCTGTTTTTAAAAAGTTCTGCAATAGAAACAGCACCCTCAGGTAAATTAACTTTTATTTCTTTCTGGTCGCTCCGGGCATTTCCTGAATGAGCCATAGCCATTGTTCCGGCAGCACTCGCGATTACATTCTGATCATCGCTAAGCTGGCTCACAAAATAAATCACATCAAAAGTACGGTCAATCTCCTTGCTGGTAAAATTTGTCATTTGTAAAGCATCGGCATAAGCGTATTTTTCACCAACCTCGGCTTCCTGTTTATTAGCGGCAATCCAGTTTTCTAATCCATGTTCGGTGACCAACAGGTAGGTGTAAGTATTTCCCTGAATAACTTCCTTAACCTCCACAATATGCGACGGAGCTGATGCACCCATTGGGGCATTCTGCATAGGTTCGCTCATTGCCGTCCCACTCTGGATCGTTTTATTTTTAACACACGAAAATGTAATCAATACCAAAATCAACGCTGCAAAAATCCTCATCTCTTTATATATTAAATTTACGGTTCGAATATATTAATCAATATAACAATGGCAAAGAAAATATTGTTGATATATTACATTCAATTTTTTCTGTTACTTTCGTTAAAATTATTGTATAAAACCTACAATTATGATAAGTGAAAGCGCCGGAAGGTTAAAAGATATGATTGAAAAGGCTATTGAAGATCAAAAACTCACACGTGACGAATTCGACCAGATACTGATGATTGCCACTGAAGACGGGCATATTGATCCGCAGGAACAGGCTCTTTTAAGCCAACTTCAGGACATGATTGAAAATGGCATGGTAAAATGGGCACCTAAATAACCTGTTAAGTTTTACCTTAATCAGTTCCCCTTATTGGTTTTCTTTCATTTACCTTAAAATTTATTTCAGGAGTTTTTAATTACTTTTATATAGATTTTTAAAACCTGAATTATGAAAAATTCTCTATTTATTCTGTTAGCATTTTTATTATGTTTTTCAAACCTGGAAGCCCAAACCAAATCAATAAAAAAATCACCTGTCCTGGAAGAAGCAAAACCTGAAAGTGTTGGCATTTCTTCAGAACGTTTGGCACGAATCGATAAAATGTGTGAAGAAGCTATTAAGGAAGGGCAGGTTCCCGGAATCGTGACTCTTATTGCAAGGGATGGGAAAATTGTACATTGGAAAGCTTTTGGAATGGCAGAAAACCAAAAGGGTAAAAATTTAAAACGCGATGATATTTTCAGGATTGCTTCACAATCAAAAGCTATTACTTCAACAGCAGTGATGATGCTTTGGGAAGAAGGAAAATTCCAGCTTGACGACCCAATCTCAAAATACATCCCGGAATTTAAAAACCCACAGGTGCTCGAATCTTTTAAATATGAAGACACTACCTGGACAGGCAGGCCTGCAAAATCGGAAATAACTATCCGTCATTTACTGACACATACTTCAGGGCTTGGCTATGGAATGATCGACGGTGATGAACGAATAAAGATGATTTACCAAAAAGCCGGTGTTACCGATTTGTTTACTACCGGGAATATCACAATTGAAGAAAGTGTGAAAAAACTTGCTAAACTGCCGCTTCACCACGATCCGGGAGAAAATTTCACTTACAGCGAAGGATTGGATGTAATGGGTTATTTTATTGAAGTTATTTCAGGAATGCCATTCGATGAATTTCTGAAAACATATATTTTTGATCCACTCGGAATGAACGATACCAGGTTTTATCTTCCGCAGGAAAAAGCCGGTCGTCTGGTTGCTGTTCAACAAAAGGTTAACGGCAAATGGGAAAAATATCCTGTAACATTTTACGACACTGATTATCCGATAAAAGGGGCAAAAACATTCTTTTCTGGTGGAGCCGGGCTTTCAAGTACTGCAAAAGACTATGCAACTTTCCTCCAGATGTACCTGAATGGCGGAGAATACAATGGGATCAGATTGTTAAGCAGAAAAACTGTTGATGTAATTTTAAGCAACCAGATTGGAAATATCTGGGGAGAAAACAATGACACAGAATTTGGACTTGCTTTTTCCATTCTGACTCAGGCTGGTGAAAACATGGGTGGAAAAGGGAGTTTGGGTACTTTCGACTGGGGTGGTTATTTTAACACACAGTATTTTGCCGATCCCGTAGAAAAAATCGTTGGTTTAATTATGAAACAAACTCAAAACACCAACAATGATCAAACCGGCTGGAAATTCAGGCAACTGGTATTTCAAACAATTGATGATTAGTAAATATTTATTAAAGAGTTTTATTCCTTAATTTTTCTATGAGTAAACTTTTTCAAAGTTTGAAACTTTGAAAAAGTTAATTTTCAACTGCAGGTTCACTCATTTCACATAACTTATTCATACCGTAATGTATGCGCCGGATTTATACGAACCGATTTTAAAGTACGGTAACTGATTGTTGCTACAGCAATAAAAATGGCAATAACAAAACCCAAAATAAATTCATAAATATGCAGGCTGATCCGGTAATAATAATTCTGCAACCAGTTTCGGGCTACAAAATAGATAAGAGGCCATGCAATCGCAGTAGCTATACAAACAAGTATGATAATTTCTTTTGAGATAAGGTAAAAAATACTTGAACCGGAAGCCCCCATGGCCTTACGTACACCAACTTCTTTGGTCCTTTGCTCAATGGTGAATGATGTTAAACCGAACAGACCAAGTGCTGCTATAAAAATTCCAAGTATTGCAAATAAAACCGAAAGTTGTGCATTCTGCCTTTCAACCTTATACATATTTGAAAAATCAATGTCCATCATAAAATACTGTAAAGGATTATTGGATGCAAACCGTTTCCATACATCCTCTATCTGATTAATTGTTTGTGCTGTGGCATCTGAAGCAAATTTTACAGTCACATACCCGAAATTAATTCCATCCACTTTAAAACGCATAATGTACGGAGTGATACGATTATGAAGCGACCTGAAGTGAAAATTATTACTTACTCCGATAATTGGGATATAAGTTAACTCACCGTTATTGTCCGGAACCATAAATCGTGAAGAACCAAAATCAGTGAGGCCAAATTCTTCCAGAGTTTTTTGATTCACTACACATGCCTGTTGGTCGGAACCAAAATCACGGTTAAAAAACCGTCCATCTACCTGTTTTATTCCGTAAGTATCAAAAAAATCATAATCGACCCAATTGGTTTGCATTAAAAAGGTTTCATTATTCCTGCCTTCCAGGGTATACCCGTTATTATTATTATTATGCCCGGGAACTGCGGTAGATGCTGAGACATTCGTTATGCCCGGAAGCCTTAACAATTCTTCCTTAAATGTATTAACCTGGTCGCCAATCGATCCTGCCTGCTCAATCACCAGTAAATTATTTTTATCAAATCCCAGGTCTTTGTTCACCATGTAGGTTAACTGGCGGTACATTATTATTGTACCGATTATTAAAACAATGGAAATCAGAAATTGAACGGATACAAGAATACTCCTCAGCTTTCCGTTTCTGATCCCGTCTCTAACTTTTCCACGTAAAACAGTGCCGGGACTGAAGGATGAAAGATAAAAGGCAGGATATGCTCCTGCAAGGATTCCTACAAATAACGCAAAGGCAATTAGTACAGGAACATAATACCATTCCCTGAAAAGGGCAAAATGAACTTTGGCATCCAATAAATTATTAAAATACGGAAGTACAATCAATACTATTATTACTGCAAGAATTAAAGCAAAAAATGAAATCAGTATTGAATCGGTTAAAAACTGGCTCACCAGGTTCCATTTTGAGGAGCCGCTGACTTTTTTCACACCAACTTCTTTTGCCCGTTTGGTAGCCTGTGCAGTTGAAAGGTTCATGAAATTGATGGAAGCAATTACAATGATCAAAACGGCAATACTTCCGAATATGATCAGATATTTAGGGTCAGATGCAGGTTTTACGCTATGTTCAACTGTAGGATCGAGATGGATTTTAGTAACGGATTGCAACCTGAATTCATACTTGTTTCCCTGGGCTAAAAACTCGCTGATTGAAATTCCAAATAATTCCTGTACCCTTGGACCGACATATTTTTCAATCATCCCAGGCAATTTTGAATTTACCGTTTCAACCAATGTATTTGGTTTTAAAAGAATATAAGTATCAAAACTATTATTAAGCCATTCGGGATCGTTTGCCCGCGGATTGGTCATAAACGAGGTTAAAATATCGGCATTAAAATGTGTGTTTTCAGGGAAATCAGCCATGACCCCGGTAATCCGGTAAGGTTCATTCCTTGTGTTGATTTTCAGAAACTTATCAACAGGATCTTCATCTCCGAATATTTTTTTTGCTGTCGTTTCTGAAAGAACCATTGTATTTGGTTCTTTTAAAACATTTTTAATATCTCCTTTTAATAATGGTATTGAGAAAATTCCAAAAAAGGAAGAATCAACTTCTGCAAAATCATGTATTACAAAGTTCCGGTCGCCGTCTTTTACAATTGTCTCCCCAAAAGTATTCATGCGGCAAAACGATTCGACTTCAGGGATATCGACTGCCATTGTTGGCCCAATTACAGCGGCAGAATAAGCACCGAGTATTTCCTGATCCCCTATTTTTCCATCAAGTACCAACCGGTACATCCTGTCCTTTTTTTCATGGTACTTGTCGTAACTTAACTGATGCAGAACAAAAAGTGTAATAATTAAACTACAGGCTATCCCGATAGATAATCCAAGAATGTTAATAAATACATAACCCTTTTGTTTTTTTAACGAACGAAAGCTGAACTTTAAAAAATTTTTAATCATAGTTTT
>JAFGGF010000112.1 GCA_016930735.1 Prolixibacteraceae bacterium | reverse complement strand
CTGGATTGTGGTTCCAGGGGTCGTGGGTTCAAATCCCATCTACCACCCAAAAGCCTCGGATTTTTCCGGGGCTTTTTTTATTTCAGCAATTACATCTTATTGGTTAACCAATTAGGGATTAATTTAAATTCTTGTGGCGATATTTGATAAGTAAATCAAATATTCTTTTTGGGTTAAAGATAAATCCCTATAACATTATGAAGTGATCTGTTACAGCCAGATTTTGGAAAACAAAAATTAAAACCGCCTTTATTTTTAAAACATAGTTGATTGAATTTATGAAGGTTATAAAAAGAAAAAAGGGAAACTCAACAGTTTCCCTTTAAAAATGTTAACCCCCAAACACACAATATGTAGAACCATATTGCACTACAAAAATAGTAATTTTTTTTGTCTTAAAAACATTTTGGGTAAAAAAAGTGTAATTTTTACACAATCTAATTTTAAAAATGTTTTTTAAATATTTGTAAAAAAGTACTGAACAAAAATTATAAATGGGTGTTTATGAATATAATTAGTTATAATTGTAAAAGTGAAAAAATCTAAAATAAATAATACAATGTGTTGTTGGTTCCTTTGTTAGGGGAAGGCAGAACCATTGTATTTTTAATAATAATATTACAGGGCCTTCTCTTTTAGAGAAGGCTTTTTTTATTACAAAAATTTAAAGAAATGAAAGCAAACAACATTCTTGAAACTATTGGAAACACTCCGCATGTTAAGATAAACCGTCTTTTCCCCAAAGAGTATGAAGTGTATGTAAAAGTTGAAAAAACAAATCCGGGTGGAAGCATCAAAGACCGGATAGCTCTTTCAATGATTGAAGATGCTGAAGAACTTGGAATTTTGAATAATAAAAGTGTAATAATTGAGCCAACATCCGGAAATACAGGAATTGGATTGGCACTTGTAGCAGCAGTAAAAGGGTACAAATTAATACTTACTATGCCTGAATCTATGTCGCTTGAACGAAGGCGGGTACTAAAAGCATTGGGTGCTGAACTTGAATTAACACCCAAAGAGGAAGGAATGAATGGAGCTATAAGAAAAGCTGAAGAATTAGCCTTAAATACCTCAAACTCATGGATGCCGTCACAATTTGATAACGAGGCAAATGTTAATGCACATAGAAAAAATACAGCTTTGGAAATTATCAAAGATTTCCCTGAAGGAATTGATTATTTGATTACCGGAGTTGGTACCGGTGGGCATATATCTGGAGTGTCGGAAATCTTAAAACAAAAATTCCCTGATTTAAAGGTTTTTGCTGTTGAGCCTCAGTTAAGCCCTGTAATTAGTGGAGGTCAGCCTGGTCCTCATCCAATCCAGGGGATTGGGGCAGGTTTTATTCCGGAAAATCTGAATATTGGATTACTTGATGGTACTATAACAGTAAGTAAAGATGAGGCTTTCCATTATGCTCGCGAAGCTGCTAAAAAGGAGGGCTTATTTGTGGGAATTTCATCCGGAGCTTCACTTGCTGCAGTAGCCAAAAAAATTAAGGAAATCCCTGAAGGATCGAGAATCCTAACCTTTTCATACGACACTGGCGAACGTTATTTAACTGTTGAAGGATTATTTTAATATCTTAATAAAATAGATGCCTTATAAGCATACATTTTGTTAATAGCTTCATAAACAATTTTTATTTGTATCATTTGTTGAATGATTTTTTAACTTTATCTCTTAATAATCTAAATTTAAACCAATTATGAAAATTTCAGCAATTTTAATCTTTCTTCTTATGGTACAGTTGGTTAGTGCTCAGACAAATACAATTGGCGATTTTCAGTTTAATAATGATATTGGCAATCCGAAAATTAATGGTTCTGCTCAGTATGATAAAAACTCACAGGAATATACTCTTAAAGGTGCAGGATATAATATCTGGTTTGAAAGAGATGAATTCAATTATCTGTATAATAAAATTGAAGGTGATTTTATTATGACTGCTAATTTTGAATTTATAGGGGAAGGAACCGATCCACACAGAAAAATAGGATGGATGGTTAGGGCATCCGAAGAGGAAAATGCTGCACATGCTACTGCTGTTTTACATGGCGATGGACTCACAGTGTTACAGTGGCGTGAATTAAAGGGAGCATTTATGCATGATCCTCAGGATGAGATTTTTCCAACAAAATCATGGTACACCATCCTTCAGATTGAACGAAAAGGTAGTGAAATAATCATGCGTGCGGCACATCCGGGAGAACCACTTCAGTTAATAGGTTCTCATGTAATTGAAGATATGGGGGGAGAGGTTCTTGCAGGACTATTTATTTGCTCACATAATGAAGATGTGCTTGAACAGGCAAAGGTTTGGAACGTGAGAATTGACAAGCCTGTAAATGACGAATTTAATCCTTATAGCGATGGCTGGTTGGGTTGCAGGCTGGAAACAATGAATGTTTTTGACGGGAAACGTAAAGTTATTTTTACAAAACCGGATCGGTTTGAAGCTCCTAACTGGATGCCCGACGGAAATAAACTTCTTTTTAATATGGATGGATCATTGTTTAAAATTCCTGTAAATGGCGGTGAATTGGAAAAACTGAATACAGGCTCTGCAAACAGAAATAATAACGATCATGGCATTTCATTCGATGGGAAATTACTGGCAATCAGTAGTCATCGTGATGGGTTAAATGGAGGTGGATCTACCGTTTATGTTTTACCCCTTGAAGGAGGTGATCCTCAGATGGTAACCGAAGAGACTCCCTCATACTGGCATGGATGGAATCCGAATAATAAAGAGGTTGTATATGTTGCCCAACGAAACGGGAAACAAATTTACAATATTTATAAAAACTCAATAAAGGGAGGGAAGGAAGTTCAGTTAACTTTTAATATGGAAGGAGAACATGTTGATGGTTGTGAATTTTCTCCTGACGGGAAGTGGATTTATTACAATGGAAGCCACTCAGGTACCATGCAGATTTGGAGGATGAACCCCGATGGATCAGCAAGGGAACAGGTTACTTTTGATGAATACAACGATTGGTTCCCACATATTTCACCCGATGGGAAATGGATAGCTTTTATATCATTTTCGACTGATGTTGCGCCCAATGACCATCCCTCTTATAAAAGGGTAATGCTCCGTTTGATGCCGGCTGCAGGAGGGGCTCCGAAAGTAATAGCCTATCTTTATGGCGGGCAGGGTACTATAAATGTGCCTTCATGGTCACCCGACAGTAAGCATATTGCATTTGTCAGTAATTCAGGGAAATAGGTTTGGATTTATTTGAATAGAATTTATATTAAAGGTTTCAAACAACTATAAGATTTTTCCTGATCAGTTAATTCAGATAAAAAGGATGTTGCATTTTTATAGTAAATGTTACAAAATCAAACATTCCTTTTTAAAATCCTAAACAACTTGAATGTTCGCTTGTTACAACTTTCACGAGCATGAATTTAAAATGCTTATGCGTGTTTTATGAGCCTCTGGAAGAAAAATACTGTTTAAATGTCGTGGCGTATTTCATTTAACTTTCCTCAGGGAAAAAATTACAGTAAACTTTCAGAGGTTCTTTTTATTGTAGATTGTTAGATTTTCAGATATAAGATTATTAGATTATTCAGGATGTCTTATTATATGTCTAAAATTCTACGCCGGTAATATATAATGCCATATTCATTAACACATACAAAAGGAACAGGATGGGTATCGCGTAAACATTTATTAATATTAACAGAACAATTGCAACTGCCATAAACATGTAACGGAACCAATTCTGCCCCCACTTCATATTGTTGAATTTAAATGAAAACATCGGAATTCTGGAAACCAGCAAAATAGAAGTAATTATTACCAGAATAAGAAGGTTTTTTGAAGTATAGAGGATTTTCAGGACTTCAGTATATTTTGGTAATCCAAGCATTAATCCCAGCGAAGCCCACAAAAGTGCATTGGCAGGTGTTGGTAAGCCAATAAAATTCTTATTCTGATTTTCAGAAATGTTAAATTTAGCCAGCCTTAAAGCTGAAAAAACAGGGATCAGTAAAGACGAAAACAAAAACAGCCATTCAATTGTATTTCCTTCGATATCCTGAATCAATTGATTTTTCCCGAATAATGAATATTCGAATAAAGTAAAAAGGATTGCTCCGGGGGCAAATCCAAATGAAATTACATCGGCAAGTGAATCCAGTTGTTTCCCTATTTCAGAATATGCTTTTAGCAAACGGGCAGCCATTCCATCAAAAAAATCGAAGACAGCTGCAATTAGAATAAAAATTCCGGCAAGGCTTAAATGCCCGTCAATGGCAAAAAATACTGCCAACGAACCAGAAAACAGCCCAAGTAGCGTTATAAAATTGGGTACCCAGGAAAATATTTTTTTTACCTTTTTCATTATTAATCTAAGGTAGCAATTACTGTTTTTCCTCCAAATACCTTATGGTGGAGTTTTACTTCAATTTTAGCATTTTTAGGAAGGAACACATCAACTCTTGATCCAAAACGGATAAATCCCAATTGCGCACTTTGTTTGACTTTATCGCCTTTTTCATAATAAGTTATTACGCGACGGGCCAGTAATCCTGCTATCTGCCTAACAAGGATTTTTTCTCCGTTTTCGGTTTTAATTACCGTTGTGCACCTCTCGTTTTCTTCCGACGATTTGGCAATAAAAGCAGGGAGATACCTTCCTTTCCTGTATTGTTTAAATACAATCTCCCCATCAATCGGAATCCTGTTTATATGTACATTAAATACCGACATAAAAACCGAAACCTGAATACGTTCATCTTTAAAATATTCTCTTTCAAAATGGGGCTCAATGGCAACAACATCGCCATCGGCAACCGAAAGCACTTGGTTTTTTTGATGTTGTATTTCAATTCTTGGCTCACGGAAAAACCAAACAATCATTCCAAAAAGGAAGACAATTCCTGCCAATAAAATATAAAAAATCAGGTATTGTCTGATTAATAAAAACAAAACCAATCCAATCAGTAATAAAATAATAAGAGCTATTGGAATTATTTTTTTCCCTTCCCTGTGAATTTTCATCCTTAAACTTCTAATTAACTTATAATCATTAACCAGGTAAAAATAAAAGGAGTTGCAAAAATCAGGCTATCAAGCCGGTCGAGTACCCCTCCGTGTCCGGGAAGGATTTTTCCTGAATCTTTTATATTCAGGCTGCGTTTAAACATTGATTCTATCAGGTCACCCAAAGTGCCAAAAACAATAATAATCAAAGCAATCCCTATCCATCCCATCAGGCTGACTGAATAAAACACAACAGAATTTAAAATTCCTACTATCAGGGCAATAACTGCACCCCCGATAACACCTTCCCAGGATTTTTTGGGAGAAATACGTTCAAATAATTTGAATTTCCCGAATTTTATCCCAAAGAGGTATGCACTGGTATCGTATGACCAAAGGATAAAAAATATACCCAACATCAGCCATGGATAAAATACCTGATGCCCCTGCACCTCAGTAAAAATAAAAAAGTTCAACAGGCTGAATGGCAAGGCTGTAAATATAACTCCTCCCAGGGTTAAGGCAATATTAGATAAAGGTTTTTCTTTGTTTCTGTATAATTCAATAATAAACACTGAAAATGCAAAGGGAATTATTAACCATATTGAATTTTCGGGGAAAATGCCTGAGCTTTTTAAAAACATTAGGAAAAAAAGCATCAATCCTAAGACAATACCAGGAATTTTTTGAGGCGAGGCTCCTGAATTTTTTGCCATTTCATAAAATTCCTTCATTACAAGAACCAATACAAATGCAAAAATTATAGCAAAAATGTATGGGCGTATTATAATTCCTGCAACAATAATTATTACAAAAATTATTGCAGTATAAGTCCGGCTTACCAGGTCTTTCAAATCAGTAGGTTTTTAATAATTTCAGCCTATAAAGTTGATTTCATCAATTTGTAAAACAATTAAAACGCGGTCAAAAATACCTGTTTCCATCCTTTTTCCAAACAGAATACCTTTTATTTTGAAATAAATATATGAAGTTCTTTTGGTCCATGTGCTCCAAGCACCAATGTTTTTTCGATATCAGCAGTCCTGCTGGGCCCTGAAATCAGCGAGATCATTGAGGGAAAGTTTCCGGAATATTCATCCTGAATTTTTTGGTAAGCCGCTTCCAATGAGTCAACTAACTGCGATTCTTTAGCTATAATAAAATGAATGGGGGGGTAAACAAATATTTGCCGGGCACCCGGTTGTTTTGAACTGACAATTGCAGAACCGGTCCTTGCGATTAAAAACTCACAGCCAGTAATTCCTGCTTCAATATCCTCAGGAATTGATTTGCCTGAAAGAAATGGGATTTTATAAGTTTTCAGATTTTGCAGGATATCAGGTTCCAGGCAAAAAATCTGCTTCAGACTGTTTTCTGTAATTATTCTTTTTAAGGTTAGGAACAGTTCTTCTTCAGATTCGAAGAAAAAAACCTTGCCATTAATCTGCTCAATTGCATTTTTGAATGATTCAGACAACGAATTCCCGATTGCATGATATAGAGGTTCAATAAAGTCCGGTTCAGGCTGTAAAGTTTGGTTTACAGAAGCTTTTTTCAGCTTTTCTAATATATCCTGCCGGGCATTAT
This sequence comes from Prolixibacteraceae bacterium, assembly GCA_016930735.1. Lineage (GTDB taxonomy): Bacteria > Bacteroidota > Bacteroidia > Bacteroidales > Prolixibacteraceae > JABMQB01. The sequence continues at coordinate 11,597 of JAFGGF010000112.1, read as the reverse complement.
TCATTATTCTGCAGCAACTTCAGAATCCTTGGGTTTTGCTCCGGTTTCTTTTTCTGATTCATTTTCTGTTCCGATGCCATTTCCATTATCCATGATCAGATCCCTTTTTTCATCCCAGGGGCGTTTGCCAAAAATTTCTTCAAGGTCTTCACTGAAAATTACTTCTTTTTCCAGTAATTTTTTAGCTAGCTTTTCATGGCCCGGGGCATGTTCCTTCAGTATTTTTTTAGCCCGTTCATATTGTGCATCGATAATGATTTTAACCTCTTCATCAATCAACTCAGCTGTTTTTTCGCTGTAAGGCTTTGTAAAGCTGTAATCACTTTGGCCGGTTGAATCGTAGAAACTTACATTTCCGACTTTTTCGCTCATCCCGAAAATACTTACCATTGCATATGCCTGTTTGGTAACTTTTTCAAGGTCGTTTTGCGCTCCTGATGAAATTCTTTTAAATATCAGTTCTTCAGCTGCACGGCCACCCAGTGCCGAGCACATTTCATCCAAAAGTTGTTCTTTGGTAGTAATAGACCGTTCTTCAGGCAAATACCATGCGGCACCCAGTGCTTTTCCACGAGGAACAATTGTTACTTTTACCAATGGATGCGCGTGTTCGAGCAACCAGCTTATGGATGCATGACCGGCTTCGTGGTAAGCAATTGTTTTTTTCTCCTCTTTTGAGATTATCTTGTTTTTCTTTTCAAGTCCGCCGATTATCCTGTCAACAGCGTCCAGGAAATCCTGTTTGCCAACAGCTTCACGGTTTTTACGGGCAGCAATCAGGGCTGACTCGTTACATACATTTGCAATATCGGCACCTGAAAAACCCGGAGTTTGCTTGGCGAGAAACTCAACTTTTACGTCCTTGTTGATTTTCAGAGGCCTTAAATGAACCTGAAAGATTTCCTGTCGTTCATTTAAGTCGGGAAGTTCAACATGGATTTGCCTGTCAAAACGTCCGGCACGCATGAGGGCACGGTCGAGGATGTCGGCGCGGTTGGTAGCTGCAAGAATGATAACGCCACTGTTTGTATCAAAACCATCCATTTCTGTAAGAAGCTGGTTCAGTGTATTTTCACGTTCATCATTTGAACCGAAGTTGGGATTTCTTCCCCTGGCACGCCCAATAGCATCGATTTCATCGATAAATACGATACATGGAGCTTTTTCCTTTGCCTGTTTAAAAAGGTCCCGTACTCTTGAAGCTCCAACACCTACAAACATTTCAACAAAATCGGAGCCCGACATGGAGAAAAACGGGACATTTGCTTCACCTGCAACTGCTTTTGCAAGTAAGGTTTTTCCGGTTCCAGGAGGGCCTACAAGCAAAGCACCTTTTGGAATTTTCCCTCCAAGTTTGGTGTATTTGGCAGGGCTTTTCAGGAATTCCACAATTTCTTCCACTTCCTGTTTGGCTTCAGCTAAACCCGCAACATCTTTAAAATTGGTTGATACTTTTGAGTCTTTATCAAATATTTTAGCCTGCGATTTTCCAACATTAAAAATACCTCCGGCACCACCTCCGCCAGCGCCCCGGCTCATTCGCCTGAAAATCCACCACCATAATAGTATAATAAGTACAAATGGTCCTACTGTCCAGAGAATTTCCCCAGCCCAGTTTCGTTCTTCCTTATATTCCGGTAAAAGTTCATCGGTTGCTCCTTCCTGTGCTTCACGCAGGTTTCTTTCAAAAGTTTCTACTGAACCAATATTAAATACAAAATGTGGACCTGTATCAGAAGGTTTGGAAAAACGGCCGGCAAATTTTCCTTTATATTTATCTAGCCGGTCTTTTTTGATATAAATATTAGCTTCTTTTTCATTAACTACAACTATTCGTTCAATATCTTCATTGGCGAGCATTGTTGATTTTACTTCGCTCCAGTTGGTTTCAACCGGACCCCTGCTGCTGCTTAAATAAAACTGAACAACGATAAAAACGACAGCAATGATGCCATAGATCCAGTATGGATTGTATTTTGGTTTTTTGCTGTCTTTATTCCCCCCACCTATATTGCCGAAAGGTGATTTATTTGATTGATTGTTTTTATTGTCTGCCATAATTTGTTTCTATTCGTCAATAATGTTTGTAATTTTTGCGTCGGCCCATAATTTTTCAAGGTTGTAAAAATCGCGGGCTTCTTCACGAAATACATGTACCATAATATCGCCGTAATCAAGTAAAATCCAAATCCCGTTTTTATACCCCTCTTTATGAGAAGCTTTTGTTCCGGAAATTTCTTCAACATATTCCTCAACAGATTCTGCAATTGCCACGGTGTGGGTATTTGATGTTCCGTTGCAAATGATAAAATGGCTGCATTCCGTATGATTTATTGTGGTTAGGTCTATTTGTACAATGTTTTTTCCTTTAACCTTTTGAATTCCTTCTGTTATATTAGTTATTAATATTTCTGTTTCTTCCAGTTTTACATCCATAGATTTGTTTTATTACAACAAAGATAAACTTTTTAATGCATTTAATTGCTTTACGACTTTTGCTTCATCCTTTCTGAAAAATACAATAAGTTTACATTTTAAACGGCAAATTGGTTTTTTTGATATTAACTGTTAATATTATAAAAAGTTTACTCAAAAAGGCCTAAAATAAATTACCGATGAAACTGAAAAAAATTATAAATCTCAGTGCGGTTGAATCTACCAACAACTATGCCAGAGGATTGATTATGAACAAAGCGGCAGAAGAAGGCACTGTCGTTTTGGCACACCATCAGACCTACGGCCGTGGAACGGGTGAAAACAGATGGGAAAGTGAAAAGGGGAAAAACCTTACATTTTCGATTTTACTGTCGCCTGTATTTTTAAATCCTGCCGGCCAGTTTTATTTATCAATGGTTATTTCTCTTGCTGTTATCGATTTTATATCTTCTGAAGCAGATTCTGCAAAAATAAAATGGCCAAACGATATTTATATCGGAAATAAAAAGGTTGGTGGAATTTTGATTGAGAATACGATTCTTGGAGATAAAATTATAGAAACCATTGCCGGAGTCGGGCTGAATATCAATCAGGATGTATTTTTTAGCGATGCCCCCAATCCGGTTTCATTAAAAAATATTACCGGGAAAGATTATAATATTGAATTGGTACTGGAAGATGTCTGGAACAATATTATGGAGCGTTACATTAATCTGAAGGCTGAAAGAGGAAAAATTCTTTCAGAAGAATATATTTCAAATATGTATCGTCTTAATGAGTGGGCAGATTTTAAACAAGGGAGCGAAATATTTTCAGGGAGAATCATCGGAATTGATCAGATTGGCTGTTTAAAAGTTGAGAAAAAGAACGGTACAATTTTGCACTTTCAGTTTAAAGAAATTGAATATATTATTTAACTGTATGGCAGCCTTGCGAGCGTATCTGCCAGGTTGTTAATACCTTCCTGTAATTTATTACCTGCCATCATTTTAATCATCATACTCATATCAGCATGTAGTGTCAGCCTTATTTTTGTTGTTGTGGTATCAACCGGTAATAACTGAATCCAGAATGTAAATGAAAGTGGCAGTCCTCCGGAACTTTCAATTTTTATGGTTTGAAATGGTTCCCTTTTAACAATTCTCATTTCGGCAAGCCCCAACCCGGAAATGGTAAAACTGCATGAGTCGGCATCCGATTTGAAATTTGAAATTTTTATTTGCGGAACCTGCTCTGTTATTTTTTCGAAAAGGCTTTGGTTTAAATACGAAGCAAGATTCTCAAAATTTGAAAGGTAATTAAACACAACCTGCTGGTTATGGTTAATTACTTTCACATCGCTGATATATTTGCTGACAGCCATAACAATTTGCATAAAACCCTTTATTTCAGGGGTGATTTGTATTGTTTGTAAAGATAATTATTTTCCCCAGTTTGCCGGATCTTCGCGCCATTTTTCCAAATGACTGACATCGCTTTTTTTGATATCACCACTTTGAAGAGCAACATCGATCAGTACCTGGTAACAACTTAGAGTGGTCAATTCCAATCCGGCTTCTTTAAAATTATCTTTTGCCTCCTGGAAGTTATAGGTGAATATGGCTACCATCCCTAAAACAATCCCGCCAAAATTGGAAACAGCTTCGGCAGCTTTTAGGCTGCTGGTACCGGTTGAAACCAGGTCTTCGATAACAACAACTTTCTGACCTGGTTTTAAGTCGCCTTCAATCAGGTTTTCAAGTCCGTGCCCCTTAGGTTTCGAACGGATATAAATAAAAGGCAATCCTAATTCTTCAGCAACCAAAACTCCATGAGCAATTGCACCGGTTGCAACACCTGCAATAACCTCTACTTCCGGGTATTTTTCTTTTATCACTTTAACAAATTGCTGACAGATAAATGTCCTTGTTTCCGGATATGAGAGTATTTTCCGGTTATCACAGTAAATAGGCGATTTCCATCCCGATGCCCAGGTAAACGGATTTGAAGGTTGGAATTTTATTGTGTTTATTTGTAATAGCCTTTGGGCTACTTCAGTTTCAATTGATTTCATAACTTGTTTTATTTTTAGATGCCGGACAAATGTATAAAGTTTTTTTGAATGACAGAATTATAGCAATTGCTTCCCGAGAGGAACTGGGCGTGGAATACTCTGATTATAAAATATTTGAAATAAACAGTCATGATGAGCTGATATCAAGAGTTAATCATTTTTTAAAAAGGCCGGAAAATACCTGCCTGCTAAATGAAAATTCTGAGGAAATATTTACGGATGATTTTAAAAGCAGGTTTATCAATATTCAGGCAGCAGGTGGAGTAGTGTTACATAACGATCAGATCCTTTTTATTTTCAGAAGGGGATGCTGGGATTTGCCCAAAGGTAAGATCAATCGGGGAGAATCTCCTGAAGAAGCAGCTATCAGGGAGGTTAATGAAGAAACCGGGCTTGGTAATCTGAAAATAATCAAACAAATTCCTTCAACCTGGCATATTTATTTGTCGCCTTATAAGGAAAATAGAGGTAAATGGATTCTCAAGGAAACTTTCTGGTTTGAAATGGAACACTCGGGAACTGAAATGCCAAAGCCACAATTGGAAGAAGATATTACAAAAGCCGAATGGATTTCAAAAGATAAACTACAACCGAACCTTGAAAATACTTACTCCAATTTGAAACAAATAATCAGTTTTTACCGCTGATTTCTGAATTTGCGGATTTGTTCATTTCTTAATAATCCGGCAAATTCCAGTTCGAAACCGTCAAGCGGATTTTTTGCGGGTGCCAGGACTACTTCATGTTTGTTGTTTAAAAGGAATGCCGACGGGTATGACCTTATTTTGTATACTTCTGCAAAATTGTTTGTTTGATTTTCCCAGACGATAATACCCGGGATTTCATTTTCAGTTATAAAAGTTTTTGAGTCAGCTTTTTCAGAATATTTCAGGACAATAAAAAACTCAATATTGTTGAATTTTTCGCTGACAGTTTTAAGGTATTTCAGGTGTTCCCTGCAAACCAGCATTTCAGGATCGGCAAAAATAATGTATTCATAACTTTTTATTTTATCAGAACATTGCTGAATCCCTTCAGTATTTTTCAGGCAGATTACCGGAGCGAGTGTCCCAGGTGAAAGGAACAAAAGTTTTTCTTTTACAGCAAGAGTCAACTCCTGAATGTATTTCTTCTCATTTTCAGAAAAATGGTGGTCATCCAAAATAGAAATGATTGCTGATTTGTCAAACTGGTTGGAATAATATCCGTCGTAAAACAATTTTAACAGAACAAGGTCAGCCAGCCCGGATTCCAGATGGTAATTTTCCCGGAAATATTTTTTAATAAAGCCAATATCTCCCTTTCCTACAGCTGCATTTAATTCTTTTCCTTTGATTGAATTCGCTTCAAATTTCAGCCTGTTTTCAAATACAAGGTTTAACAGATCGGAAAAAGCGGGATTTAAGTATAAAAAATCAGCAGGATTAACTCCCTGAAAAACTTTTTTTTGATTTGCCTGATTTACATCCGATTCAAGGATTTTCAGTTTAAAAGCCAACTGATTCCTGATCACAGGATTTTGATAGTTGCCAAACTCACCCTGCAATTTATTTTTTACAGTATCAAGATAAGCTGTAGACCGCTGGTAAAATAACTGGTTAAAATATTTACTGGTAAGTTGGTTGTAACTTCCTTCAAGCCTCGAAACAATTTGGTTGGCCTCATCTTTTTTATTTGATTCAATCTGAAGCCAGATTAAAATTGGTTTAAAATAAGGATTTTTAGATTCCAATGCAGTTTTTTCCCTGAAAGGCGGAAGTTTCAGTTTGAGGTCAGACTCCGGTTCAATGATCAGCATTCCGGTATAAACTCCAAAATCGGAATGGCAGTAAAGGATTTCATTAGTTTCTACTTTTTCCGAAAAAGAACCATCTTCTCCCACTTTTATTCTGAATATTTCCTTTTCATTTTTTGTAACCGGATCGGTATAAACTTTAAATACCAGTTCCATCCCGGAGTAATCCGGTTCATTCCCTTTAATTATTGCAGAATAACCTGAAAAGCACGTAAGAGAGAATATTAAAAACAGGAGACGAATGATGATATTAATGAGCATTATAATTTTTAAATTCTACGGGATTTAAACTTTTCGGGAGGAACCGGCTTGCGTCACCGCCATGCAAAATTATATCTCTTACGATGGTAGAATTAACCGGAGTATGTTCCGGTAAAGTCAGCAGGAAAACCGATTCCAGTTCAGGGTACATCTGTTTGTTCACCTGTGCAATGGCCCTTTCATATTCAAAATCGGAAGAAGTGCGTATCCCCCTTAAAATATATTTTGCATTTACTTTTTTGCAGAAATCAACTGTGAGCCCTTCATAGGTTTGAACACTCACATTTTTATCGTTTTTAAACACTTCATTGATCCAGCTGATCCTTTTTTCAAGCGGGAAAAAAGGCTTCTTATTTGAATTATAACCAATCATTATTGTTACATGGTCGAAAAGTGACATCGACCTTCTTACGATTGATTCATGCCCAATTGTAAACGGGTCGAATGAACCGGGGAATATTGCGTTTCTTTCCATTATAATAACTTATTTTCCCATTTTAAAAACGGGTATATTCAGAATTTAGTTTATTGCTTTTGCTTTATTTGCATTTACAAAAAGAATATTACCAAGGTCGCTGTAACCTGAAACAAATTCTTTTGTATCCTGTAACATTTCAACATTAAAACCAATCATCGTAAGGTCGGCATCTGCTGAATATTGTGCAATTATTGATTTCCGGTCTTCCGATTCGTATTCAACCATCAATATATTTGACGGGCTTATCGGGAGCCTGCCTGTTTTTATCAATTCCAGCAGTTGTTTGCGTTTTTCGGTCATCGATTTTTTGGGATAAAGGGCAAAGATTTTAATAAATCCTTTTTTCCAGTCAGGGTGCCCCAAAATGATGTATCCCAGTAAAATCATCAGGTTTGCATTGCGGTAATCATCGGGGCGAATCCAGATGTGAATTTCCTTTTTATAGCCAAAACTTTTATATGATGTGTTCAGAATGCAAATATCAAAACCGGCAGAATCAACAATGCTGTAATTGTCGACTATTTCTTTCAGATTGCCCGGATCAGTTCTTGAATATTCAAACAAGATCAGATTGTTGCCTTTCCCTGAAATCCCTGAAAGCTGCACAACCTGTGCAATTGCCGAAGTGTAAGAGGGTGAAATGATGGTGTCGAGGTAAACCCTGTTTTTACTGCCATGAGCCAACTGGATCAAACGCTTTAATACTTCTTTTGATTCATTCGTTGTTTTTTCATTCAGATATCCTTTTATAAAATGAATATAAGTTCCGAATCCGTATTTGTATGATATCCAGCGCATAATATCGAAAGCCGAGCGGCGTTTAAAAGTATCATGAGAAATACAGACTCCGAAAGGCCTCCAACTGGCTTCAATTTCTGATTTATCGGCCCGCTGCAGTAAAATCTGAAGCCCGCGGTTCATTTGGAACAAAACACCTTTTATCAGTTTATTCAGCCCTTGTTTTTCTTCATTGGTCTGGCTTACCATGTAATAAATCAATCCCATGATCAGGAGGGAAATTGCAGCATAAGGGGCATTCATTTTAAACATCAGCCAGAAAGAAAAAAGTGTACCGATCAAAGAAATGTACCAGTTTGACCGGAAGGTTGGCCGGTAAGCGGGATCAGCTGCAAAATGCTCAAGGAAGGAAATGAGGCAGATGGCAGCATAGGTAACCATAAAAAACATGGAAATGATTTGGGCTACAAAGTTTATATCACCAATTATAATGAAAACAAATGCAATAATTATAGTGATAAGTGAACCGTTAACAGGGTCGTTATCTTTTTTCTTACCTTTTGCAAACCAATTGTTTATTCTTCGTTGAGGGAAAATATCATCAAATCCGATTGCCTGTAACGTCCGAGGGGCAACCATAATGGAACCAAGTGCCGAACTTAATGAAGCAGCAGCAAGCCCTATAGGGATTATAGGCCCCCAGGCAGCAATTCGGGTCATGATCAGTTGGTCGCTTACCAGGTCTTCAGGTGAAGCTGATACAACAAATTTATAGGAAACAGCAATATAAACGATCATTCCTGCAATTGTTGCCCATAATGTTCCCCGGGGTATGGATTTTTTCGGATCCTTTAAATCGCCTGATAATCCCAGCCCGGCAGCCAAACCTGTAAATGCCGGAAAAATGATCGTAAATACATAAAAGAAATTTTCATGATCGGCAATATGAAGATGAAAATTAATTTCATCCGGTTTTATGGAGGAGTCACCTGCAAAAAATATGACCAGGGAAGTAAATAAAATAATGGCTACAAAATAAAGCGCTTTCATTCCAAGGTTAGCTCCTTTCAGTAAGATTATTACAGAAAGGATTGCCATTGTGGGGATGGAAATCAATCGCCTGTCGGTTATTAAAATGCCATAATTTTCATTTATCCATTTTGTCAGAGGTTCAAAGGCTTCGCCAAATGCAATTATATAAAATGCAACACTGATAGCCTGGGAGAAGTAAAGTGCAATTCCTATAGCACCACCTATGTTTAATCCAAACGAACGCGAAATAATATAATAGGCTCCACCTCCCTGTACCCTTTGGTTTGTGGCAATTTCAGCCACAGCAAATGCCGTGGGAATGGTAACTACATGACCTAATAATATAATTCCTAAAACTCCGTAAAAACCAACCTGCCCGACTGCCCAGCCGAACCGTAAAAACAAAATGGCTCCCAGGATTGTTGTCAATGCGGTTAGGAAAACCGGCATGGTACCGAACTTTGCATTTGTATTTACCAGCGACTTTGCCATTCAATTTGTTTTACCCAAAGTTAAACGTTCAGCTTAAAAATAAAAATATTTAAATCGACATTGTATTTTTTCTATATATTGAAATATCATTACTTTTGAATTTTATCAGCTTAACAGGCAATAAAACCGGATGAATAGTTGTTGTCTTTTAACTGAAATCAATAGTATTTAACAGTTTAAAGTGTAAAATTCCATCTATGGAAAACAAAATACTTTCGGTAATTATTCCTGTTTATAATGAGGAAAAAACCATAATCCGGATTCTCGATAAAATTTTAGAGGTCAGGTTGGATAATGACCTTAAAAAGGAATTGATCCTGGTTAATGATTGCAGTACCGACCAATCGGCTGAAATAATTGACAAATACATAAAGGAACATGCAGGTGAAAAAATTCTTCTTTTTACCCAGCCGCAAAACATGGGGAAAGGAGCTGCCCTGCACCGGGGTATAAAAGAAGCAACCGGTTCATATTTGGTAATTCAGGATGCCGACCTTGAATACGATCCGCGTGAATATAACGACCTGCTAAAACCTGTTGTTGAGGATTTTGCCGACGTGGTTTACGGATCAAGATTTATGGGGGGAAATCCGCACCGGATTTTATTTTACTGGCATTCGATAGGGAACAGGTTCCTGACCCGAATATCGAACATTTTTACAAACCTGAACCTTTCAGATATGGAGACCTGTTATAAACTTTTCAGGGCAGACATTATTAAAAAACTGGATCTGAAGGAGAAAAGGTTTGGTTTTGAACCGGAAGTAACTGCAAAGATATCGAGGATTCCCGGAATCAGAATTTATGAAATCGGCATTTCATATTATGGAAGGACGTATGAAGAAGGGAAAAAAATTAGTTCAAAAGATGGTTTCAGAGCAATCTGGTGCATACTGAAATATAATATATGGAGCAGGAAATAAATAAAGAATTACAATATTCCGACCAGGTAGGTTTTGAAACCCTCGACAGTATTTCAAAGGCTGACCGTTTTAACGAGTGGATGTTTAAAACCATTTCTGCGGATACGAATGGAGAAATCCTGGAAATCGGGAGTGGGATCGGTAATATATCAAACTTTTTTGTTGGAAACGGATTTCAGATTTCGGTCAGCGATATGCGTGCAGAATATTGTGAATACCTGAAAAAAAAGTTTACCGGTGTAAATAATTTCAGAAATGTATATCAGATTGATATTGTTGATCCGGAATTTGACAGAAAACATGCCGCTTTATTTGGGAAGTTTGATTCAGTTTTTGCATTAAACATTATTGAACATGTTGAAGATGATGGCCAGGCCCTGAAAAACTGCCTGAAACTTTTAAAACCCGAAGGAAACCTTGTTATTCTTGTTCCGGCCTTTAAGTTTCTATTTAATGATTTTGATAAAGGGCTGGGTCATTACAGGAGATACACAAAGAAAAGCCTGATGAATCTTTTTAATGAAAACAAAATACCCGTTGTCAGAAGTCTTTATTTTAACTTTGCAGGTATAATGGGTTGGTGGTTTAGTGGAAAAATCTTACAAAAAAAGGAGATTCCATCCGGACAGATGAAACTTTATAATAAACTGGTTTGGATTTTTAAGATAATTGATCTTTTTACCCGTCCATTTATGGGGCTTAGTGTAATTGTTTCAGGAAAAAAGAAGAAATGAAACTGAATGAATTAAACAGCACTGCAAAAAAACGTCTCTTAGGATTTGTTTTTGTTTTTATTCTGTTGGCAATGCTCGCCAACATCGGCTACCGGATTGGTAACAAGGTAACAGCTGAGAAAACTGTGATGCGAACCGATTCAGAGGGTTATTACCAATACCTCCCTCACTTTTTTATTATGGACTGGGACCGCATGGATAAAATGCATTGGGCAAAACAATATGCTCCGGGTAAAACACTGAATATTTATACCTGCGGTGTTGCTTATATGCAAATGCCTTTTTTCCTGATTGCACACGGACTTAGCTATTTTTTTGAGCAGGATACATCAGGCTATGCGCCCTTTTATTTTTTGTCGGTATTTTTTGCCTCGCTTTTTTATGTTTTGCTGGGTTTGATTTTTATATACAGATTCCTTAGAAGGTTTTTTACTCATCAAACGTCTTTCTGGACTATTGTCCTGTTATTTTTTGCCACAAACCTGTTTTATTATACAACCATTGCCCCGGGGATGTCGCATGCCTATTCCTTTAGCCTTTTTGCCATATTTATATATTTTGTCCCGGTTTTTTATGACAAGCCGAACCTGAAAAATTTAATTTGCCTGGCTGTACCTCTGGCAGTTGCAACTTTAATCAGGCCAACAAACCTGTT
>JAFGGF010000111.1 GCA_016930735.1 Prolixibacteraceae bacterium | reverse complement strand
TATTTCGAAAACATATAGGGGATTCCCTGATTAAGCAGCAGGAATTTCCTGATATAAATTTTAAGGGATTGGCTCTTTTATAAAAAACAGTTGATTATCAATGAAAACAAATTAATCGTAAATCGTCAGGATTCACCTTAAAATACTTTTTAAAGAATGACTTTTTTTACCCGGTAAAACTCTTTTGACCTGTAAATTATAAAATACAATGCCCTGCTTCGTTTTTCGGGTTTCCAGTTCAATGAATAAAATCCGGGACTTTTGCTGCCACTTGCCAACGTTTGTATGTGGTTCCCAGAAACATCGTAAACAGAAATAACGACTACTGAATCGGTTGTGACTTGGTATGAGATTCTTGCAGACCTGCTGAAGAAACCGGAAAGAGAAACGTCAAACAATCCGTCATTTCCGGTTTTGACCATAGCAATATCAGTGCTGTTCATCTGTGGTTTGCCTGCATCGGTCCATGCTGTATAAATCAGCGATGCAAACGAAAAGGAAGCCTGTTTAAAAAGATCTGTGGTAAAATGCCTGGTGTCGTTCCAAAGTGTTTGATAATAAAGGTCAGAAGATGTATTCCCTGCCACTGTTTTCGCATGGTTGTCAGCCTGAAGCACTGAATCGACGCAGGTATAATTTTTATACAGGTAATTAAAAATATACCCACTGGGATTTTCGATGTATTGTGCCGGCTGTCCGGAATAAACGATGTCGTTTTCAAAATTATTTATCATGTCCGACTCATACCTTCCGTGAATCCCGGTATTCCCGGTAAACTGGCCGTTGTAATTCCGGGTGATGTGAAAAGGCATATGCCCGTCGGCAATATAATGCCCCAGGTCGGCTACAAAAAATTCGGCTTTCTGCCAGTCGCGACGCGAAAAACAGGCTTTTAATGAATCGAGTGTAGTTAATGTAGTCCATGGCAGTATTCCCTGCTCAATAACAAAATTGTATCCGTGTTGTGCAACAATCGTATTATAATCCTGTTCGATTTTCCCGCTGGAAACAAATTCCGGGTAGTTGTCGATATCGATATAATGTTTCGGAGCTTCCGTCGGGTCTGATGACCGGCGGCTGTCAGGGTCAGAAGAATGGCTTACCAGATAATCAACCCAATTGCTGAACTGTTGCATTTCGTTATTAAACGACAAAAACGATTTGAAACTTATTACACGGTGGCCGGTACGCCCCCAGGAAGCAAGAACCAGTAGTACAACCAGAAGAGCCGGCAATTTTAACCAACCTAAAACTTTTTTAAGCATAACCATTTACTGAAGAACGTGCAAATATTGGTATTTTTTTACAGAAAAGTAGCGTAAAATCCCCATGTTTTCCTTTTTATTTTGAAGTCTTTTAAACTTTCATAAAACCTGAATCTGTTGTTTAACAAACTTTGGAAATAAAAAAGAGGCTCCGATTATTAAAAATAAAATTTAACTTATATAAAAAACTTCTGGTAAAAGAACTTTTAAAGTGTATAAACACTCTGAAGAATTTTCATAAAAGGCTACAGCTATTGCTGAAATATTATGTTATTTAATATATTTCATTTCAATTTATTTTTAATATTTTTAACTTAATGAACATTTGTTTAACTGATATTTAAATGTTGGTATTTCTTTCTGTTGATTAAATTAAATGAAGGATTTCTACAACTTTTTTTCCAATCATTTTTACAGGCGATACCTGTTTATTTCATCTTTTGCTTTATTAACGGGAGGTTTTATTTATGTTTTCTTAAGGCCATGGGAACCTGTATTTTTAAATTGGTTAAAAATCTCCGGATTAAATAACAAAATTGCTGCTTTAAAAGAAAATTCTCTTTTATTAACCAATAATCTCCCCGAATGGATTATTTATTCATTGCCCGGTGGCCTGTGGGCATTTGCTTATTCTTTAATAATTACAGGTATTTGGTGGCAGAACCGATCCCGGATTAAATACTTTTGGATATCCACTATTCCCGGTTTGGTATTTGGATTTGAATTCCTCCAGCTTTTTAAGCTGATCCCAGGGACATTTTGTTTTCAGGATCTGGCATTGGGTTTTGCCGGAATTTTATCCGGATTTATTTTTGGAATATTGTCTATAAAACATAATAATTATGAAAAAGAGGTTTAATACAAAATCATTGTTGCTTTCATTAATGTCCGTAATGATATTGGGAACATTTATTATTGCCGCTATTGGAAGTTTTATTAATACCGAAATGTTATCCGTGGTTGAAATCGGGCCAACTGAATATCTGGGAAATGGTGTTTATCAACGTAGGACAAACTTTCATTACCTGTTTGATAAATTAGAAGCAGGCACAATTGATGACAAGGGAAGATGGCATGGTAAATTTTATCAACAATATACAGGAGTTGTGGGGACCAATACAATTGAAGAAGGAAATATGGTGCATGGTTATAAGCATGGTACTTTTAAATTAACAAGGGGAAATATAAGTAACCCTATCGAAGTAAAATATATTTGTTATGATATGGGTAAAGCAGTAGATTGTGAAAAATCTGCTCAGACAGAGGCCGGAGATACCTCCTCTTTTGAGATTCTTACCAATAAATATCCGAGGTTCCTGCTGGAACTAAACTTGTGGGGTTTTGAAAATGAATATATTAAGGCATATCTTGATACACTGGATGAGGTAATGAACGGTTATGAATTTAATGAAGACGAGTATGTGGGATATTACAGCGATGCAACCTGGGAATTGGAAGAAACCCCTTATGATAGTATTATAACATTTAATTCAGACCTGTCTGTAATTCAGGGTCTGGACATGGCAAGAAATGGTGAATTCAGGCTTGCTGTTATTGACCGTTTCCAGGCAAATGATTCCGGTACATTCCATCGTGTTCAGAAAACCTATCCGGGATACCTGGACATGCTTAATGAATATTTTGCAGTTAACACTGAAGATTTTGAAAGATACTGCAGTGTTTTCGACAGCCTTATGCATAGTTATGGCATTTTAAATAAACAGGATCCGTTTTATATCGACACTCTTGATATGAGAATGTTCAGGGCATTTGAATTTATTTATGAAGATTCCACTAAATCGGCTGCGTTAACTTTTCGAAATACCAATCCTTCTTTTATAAGAGATAAAATAGATTCTTATTTAACGAACCTCCCTGATAATAAATCCATTACTGAAAACAAGAATGTAAAAGAGGTGAATATAGCTGTTGTACAAACAATATTGATGTATTATGCTCAGGGAGATATTTTACAGGAAGTGGCTAATGAAGCTTATATGAGGAAACATTCGCTTATATACTATCCTGTTGTAACAACAAGCCTGGGGGAAATTTACTCATTAACAAGTGCTCAGGTAGGTGGCAATGTTTTTGACGACGGGGGCGATGAAGGTACAATACACGGGATAACCTGGGCAACTACTTATAATCCTACAACCAATGACCATATTATTTCAGCAGGGACAGGAATAGGTCAATTTTCAATTACCCTTACAAACCTGGACCCGGAAATAACATATTATGCCCGTGCTTATGCCACCAACAGCGTGGGGACTGCTTATGGAAATTGTATAAAAATTTCAACAAATGCTACCGGTCTGACTGATTTGGAAAATAAAATTCCTGATTTTTCTGTTTATCCCAATCCAAACTCAGGTAAATTCACTTTCAGGATGAATTCAAATCCTGAGTCAATTGTAACATTAAAGCTGGTTAATTCATCAGGACAGGAAATTGAAGTGAGAAAAGTTGAACCATCTGTTAACCATACAGAACAGTTTGATGTATCCAATCTCAACAAGGGTATTTACCTTCTGATAATTACGTTGGACCAGTTTCAGAAAAGTGAAAAAATTATGGTACAATAAAAGCAATTATATATTACTCTGAAAACTTTATTTATAAAAAAGGGGGTGAAATTTTCACCCCCTTTTTGTAGTCCCACCGGGAATCGAACCTGGATCTACAGTTTAGGAAACTGCTATTCTATCCGTTGAACTATGGGACCAGTTTTATATCGGTCTGCAAAAATATGTAAAAAGCTGATTTCCGCAAACATAAATTTTACTTTTTGGGAAAATTTACCTTTCAAATTTTAATACGCAACCCAAACTTTCATTTTATTATCTTTGAAAACAAAATCAACACCGATGAAATCCAAACTGTTAAAATCAACAAATATTATCATATCATTTTTCCTTTCTTTATTGGGTTTTTCAACTGCCTGCGATATAATAAGGTACGAATATGGTTCCCCCCATGCCGATTATATTTTAAGTGGCGAAGTTAAGTCAGCAAAAACAGGACAACCTGTTCCGCAAATAAAAGTTAAAGCAGGATACGACAGCACTTTTACTGATAATTCAGGCAG
This sequence comes from Prolixibacteraceae bacterium, assembly GCA_016930735.1. Classification (GTDB taxonomy): domain Bacteria; phylum Bacteroidota; class Bacteroidia; order Bacteroidales; family Prolixibacteraceae; genus JABMQB01. Next base: position 6,359 of record JAFGGF010000111.1, on the reverse strand, counting down.
GTACGTAATCACTTATGTTGGATTTCTGATGGAAGATTCTTTACATGTTCAGTTCATTGACACCGACGGGGCAACAAATAATGAATATATGCCCCTGGATACTGTGGCGTTTTATTCAGATGCCGATTTCAGCGGAGGTGACGGACACTGGTTTAAAGGAACAGCTTATCAGGAACTGGACGTTTTGCTGAAAGAAAAAGAATAATGGGGGCAAAGATTCCATTCCGAAAAAAGCTGGCTTTAAAGCTTTTCATTCAATACAAAAAAAATGAAACAAAACTCCATCTCCTAAATTATATTTTCTGGGAATGTACATTGCGGTGTAACCTGAATTGCCTGCACTGCGGAAGCGACTGCAAACAAGAACCGACTGCAAAAGAAATGCCGGCAAATGATTTTATTAAAACAATCGACCTGTTAAAAACCATTGTTAATCCGAATAAAACCACCATTGTTTTCACCGGTGGTGAACCATTGGTTCGCAGTGACATTGAAAAAGTTGGAACAGAGTTATATAAACGCGGATTTCCCTGGGGAATGGTTACAAATGGTTATTTACTTACCCCCGAAAGATACCAGTCATTACTAAATGCCGGACTTAGAAGTATTACGGTTAGCCTCGATGGAATGGAAGATTCGCACAACTGGCTCCGTGGCAATAAAAACAGTTTCAGCAGAGCGCTTACGGCAATTAAAATGATTGCTGAAACGGGAGGTGTTGAGTACGATGTAGTTACTTGTGTCAATCAGAAAAATATCGGGGAACTTCAGCATATCTACGAACTTCTTTTAGGATTAAAAATCAGGGGATGGCGGTTGTTTACTATTTTCCCGGCAGGGAGGGCCAAAGAAAATAAAATGCTCCGGCTTACTTCAGAACAATTTAAGTACATGATGGAGTTTATTAAGAGAAAACGTATTGAAAAGGCAATGCCTGTCAGTTACGGATGTGAAGGTTTTTTAGGCAATTATGAAGGGGAAGTCCGCGATGAATTTTTCTTTTGCCGTGCCGGAATCAATGTAATTTCTATCCTCTCCGACGGATCCATTTCTGCATGCCCGAGTATCAGGTCTGATTTTGCTCAGGGAAACATTTATAATGACAATATTGTGAATGTTTGGGAAAACCGTTTTGAAAAATTCCGAAACCGAAACTGGATGAAAACCGGTATTTGTGCCAATTGCAATTTTTTCAAATATTGCCTGGGAAATGGAATGCACCTGAGGGAAAACGACTCAAAAGATGTTACATTTTGCCATTTAAAACATATTAACCTGGCAGATTGAACTCTCAGCTAATACCTGAATGTTTAAGTTGAATCGTTCTAAATATATTTACTACCTATTAGCAAACCTGATATTTCTTTTTAATGATCTTTCATTAAATTTGTTGAAACTCTAATACTTTTAACCATGAAAAAAATAATATTCCTTTTATCTGCAATAATTATGACAACCATAAATTCCTTTGCTGCCGAATTCGAAAAAGATGTATTTAAAACTTCAGCAGGTGATTTAACCATTACTTTTATAGCCCACGGAACCCTGATGATGGAATTTAACGGTAAAGTGATCCACATTGACCCGGTCGGGCGATATGCCGACTATGCCGAAATGCCCAAAGCCGACCTGATACTGATCACTCATGAGCATGGTGACCACCTCGATGCCGCAGCAATCGATAAAATTAAAAAACCATCAACTGAAATCATCCTCACAAAAACATGTGCCAGTCAGCTTGGATCGGGAAAAGTTCTGGCAAACGGAGAATCAGCAACCGTCCAGGGAATTAAAATCGATGCAGTACCGGCCTACAATCCTGAAAAAGCTTTTCACCCTAAAGGAAACGGGAATGGTTATGTGCTGACCTTCGGTGATAAAAAAGTATATGTTGCCGGCGACACAGAAAACATCCCGGAAATGGCAAACCTGAAAAACATTGATGTGGCTTTCCTTCCCATGAACCTGCCTTATACAATGACTCCGGAACAAGTAGCCAATGCTGCCGGAATGTTTAATCCCAAAGTGCTTTACCCCTATCATTTTGGAAATACCAATACCGATGAACTGCTTAAACTAATGAAGGACGATAAAAACATTGAAGTGAGGATAAGGAAGTTGCAGTAGATAAAAAGATTGAAGGGATTGAAGGGATTGAAGGGATTGAAGGGATCGATTAAAAAATAGAGTGATATAATTAATCAACAAAAAGATATAATATATGGAATCCTCAGACTGGATTAAATTCAAGCAAGAACTTAATAGCAGGTTCAGGCAATTTGCTCTGGATATCATAAAACTTATTCAGACTCTTCCAATAAACAATGAAGGCAAAGTAATTGGTTATCAACTATTAAAATCCGGGACATCAGAATATGCAAATTTCAGGGCTGCACTCAGAGCAAGGTCTAAAGCAGAATATATCAGCAAACTTTCTATTGTTGTTGAAGAAGCCGATGAAACAGAATTATGGCTGGAGTTACTAATCGAATCTGGTACAAATAATTCTGAACATTGCAAAAAACTTCATGCTGAAAGTTTAGAACTGCTCAAAATTGTTTCTCATTTAAGAAAAAAACAAAAGAATGATATTTAATAAAGATTCAATCATTACAATCCTCTCAATCCCTTCAATCCTTAAAACCTGAACACTCTAAATTCATCAAACGACAATTTATAGGATTCTCCGTATGACTGCTCCCATGTTGAAATAAATTGTGAAAAACGGAAACGTGCCTGGTTCAGGTTATTATTCCTTAAAAGTTGAACAATTACTATTTGCATTGCTTTTTCGTTCAGGTCATCAATTATCAGAATACGCTCGGCAATTGCCTTAAGTAAACGGCAGTCATCTTTTTCATCAAGCGTTTCAGCAAAAAGAGAAAGGGTATCGATAATTTCATTTACAATATGACCCCTGAAGTTTTCGAGCCAGTCCCAATTCAGTTCATTCAGGAAAATTCCTTTTTTCACCAGGTTAAAGAACTTCTCCATATCCTGTTTTGTAAAATCATTTTGTTTTTTCAGGATTTCAGCAGCTTCAAGGTAGTCGCAGTAAAAATCACTGTCAAATTTAACTTTCCAGTAACCTTTGTTATAAACAAAATCAAGGCCTTTTACATTTTCAATCAGTTTCCTGAGTTTATTAATTGAAACACTCCTGTTATTGGCTGCTTTCTGAGCCGGAAATCCGGACCATAACACCTCAGTTAGTTTTTCTGTTTTTATTCCTTTTTTATTTTTAACAGTAAACAATAGTACCAGCAGGAACAATTCCTTAATTTTAGGTGTAAATCCCGAAGACAACTCATTTCCCTTTGCATCAAAAACCAAAAAATCGCCAAAGAGATAAACTGCATTCTTTTGTTTGATTTCAGTTGAAATGACTGACTCCGGAGAATGAAATTTTTGTTTCTTCCTTTTTCTGAAATATAAAATAATCAGGATAAAAAAAATGATTAACATCCCGAATCCCGGAATGATCCATGAAAGCAGAGAATTTCTCTCAACCTCCTCAACCACCGGCTTGTAATCGGAATTATATAAAAATTGTATTTCTTCTTCTCCCAGGGGGCGGTTCCATATATACAGGTCATCGATATACCCATTCAAGTAATTACCTGAATTAATTGATTGTCCTATAACCAAAGCTGAGTCGCCGATAAATGAAGCATGATTAAACGAAGATCCTATATTCTGCCCGTTAATATAAATCGCCTGTTCTCCGTTAAAATAATTGTACCTGAAAACAATGTGGAACCATTCATTTGGGGGTATCACTTTATCAGCCCAAAGGTCGTTGCCGTAAAATCCAAAATAGGGCCTTCCCTGCCTGATAACCAGATGCAATCCTTTCCGGAACACGCCTTCATTTGTTCCCAGAATACTATACTCTTTGCTAATATCTGCTTCGTTCAGTTTAAACCAGGCACTTACAGAAAAACTATTATTCTTTATCCCGTATTTTTCAGGCTTCCCGATTTCGATAAATGAATTATCAGGAAGTTTCGCAACTTCACCTTTGTTTATATCAGAAGTAATGGTTGTGTTCACCGGTTTGATCACTTCTTTTTCATCGAGATAATTTTTCCATCCGTTATCAAAAGGGAAATACGCGGTTAATCCTTCATTAAGTGAAAGCGGGCTGGCATTAAATGTAACCGACATCAGCAGGTTTTCATTTGAAACAACCGACGTTTGCGGATCGAACCTGAAACCCGGGCTGAAAGGAGTCAGGTTCAGTTCTTCACCTTCAGAATAAGGAAAACTGAAATAACCGTTTGTAATGCATTTATTTGAATGTTTCCAATAAACCTTTTCCATTGGTTTGTCGTTGACTCTGACAATTCCCTTTACACTTTTATAGGTATTTAACCAGGGAATTAAAGCCGACAGAAAAAGGCTGTTCCTCCCGGCAAAAATGAAGTTGGGACGTTTCCCGGTATTCCTCCAGCGGTTTAACAAATGGTTGATATAATACTGATTTTGATTTAATTCCGTGATCAGGCGGGAAGGATTTCCAACTGTTGAGGGAATTTCAAAATCACGGATCAATAATAATTCCTTGGTAATATCACCATTTATGTAATGCCCGTCGAAAAGCGGATCTTCAATCCCTGAATGCGGATACTCTGCCAAATAATCCCAGGAATAATGAAAAAATGAGTTGCCTGTGTTCGGCTTCTGAAATGTAAAAATTACAAGCTTTTTATTCCCTTCCCTGATTTTTTCAACTTCAGGCCAACGTTCTCCCGGTGGCAGGTAAAAAATAAAATCATTCAGCCCTTCAACAACAATGGCATCGTTTAATACTCTTACTGGTCCGGTATAATCGACAATTAAAGGAAGGATGCGCGAATTGGCATTTCCAAAATAATTTTTTAGTATGCCTGCAAAATCTTTAAAAGAATAGCCTTCAGAAACCGGGCTCAGCATGAGGTCATCTTCTTCAGAATTATATTCAAGCTGAATATACAATCCTGTCCAGGGAGAACTCAATTCATTCTGAATGATCCGGTTTGTGACGGGTGCCGTTGTTAAATCGCTTATTAAATAAGTTCGGTCGCTGAAATTCTGGCAATATAATTTAACTCCTGAAAAAAACAGGATGAAAAAAATCAGGATTTTGTAATGTTTGTTACAGCACCTTTTGCCCATGAATGATTTTAACTATTAATTGTTGAAATATTAATACCTCTGTTAATAACAGGAATCTCTAAAAATAGAAAAAAAATCGAAATTCGTAAATATTTATTATTGAATTAATTATAAGAAAAATTAAGAGCCTGTTAATATGCCGTTAATAAGTGCTCTAATCTGTAATTAAGAATTCAGTTAATACGCGCGTATTAATATTGTATTGCATTACAGAATTAACAATGAACCGAAAACTGAAAATCCTGAAAAATCCACGGATTATTTTTATACTGGCAATAATATTTGTCTCCCTTCTTTTTTTCTCATTTAACAAAGTTGTTACCTATACTTCTTCAGATAATTATTGTATGTCATGCCATGTTCATCCGCATGCCGAAGTTAACTGGAAACTTTCGGCACACAGCAATAACAGGACAGGAGTAAGGGTTCACTGCAGCGAATGCCATTTGCCGCCCAAAGAAAACGGACTTGCAGGTTATTCCTGGGCAAAGGCAAAGCACGGATTTAAAGATGTTTACGGATATTTAACAAAAGAACCGGAGGAAATCGATTGGGAAGCAAAAAGAACTCCTGAAAAAGCAGTTCATTTTGTTTATGAAACGTCTTGTATAAAATGCCATTCAAATTTGTATCCGGCTACTTTAACCGATGAAGGCAGTGAAGCGCATTTAAATTATGAACTCAATCCGCGGGGCAGGACCTGTATTACTTGCCATATTGATGTGGGGCATTTTGACCCGGCACTACATCAGCACAACCTCGATTTTGGACTGGTTGATATTACTGATAAAGAAATTTTTACTGAAGCAACAACTATAGATGAATTTACCGATTTTACTGAAAAAATTCCCGGAACTGCTGTTTCTTTCAAAATGAAAGCAATCACAGGTGGAAAATTTTTGATGGGTAGCAACCAAAAAGAATCATACTTTACCCCGGATGAAGGACCTCAGCGTGAAGTTGAAATAGACGATTTTTTCATGGAAGAAATTGAAGTTTCGTGGGATGAATATTTGGCATTTTTTAATGCTACCGGATCGCAGGGAAGAAAGGAAGCAGAAGAGGTTGATGAAGACGTTGACGGAATTACCGGCGCCACACCACCGTGGGGAGCTCCCGACCAGGGCTGGGGCAAAGGAAAAAGGCCTGCCATAACCATGACCCACCATGCAGCCATGACCTACTGCCGCTGGTTAAGCCAG
>JAFGGF010000110.1 GCA_016930735.1 Prolixibacteraceae bacterium | reverse complement strand
ACAATGGTTCAGACTGCGGAAGATTTCAGGCGGATATTAAAACTTGACAGCATCAGGGATGCAATTGTTGAAAAATACAGGGTCAGGTTTAACGATTCAATTGTATCAGCTTATCGTGATTCGGTTCTGGCAGGATACAGGAACGAAGCGCTTGAGGCAAATGTGGAAAAACGGATTCAACAGTATACCGATTCAGTTCACCGTCATAATCAGAATTTAATAGAATTACGAAACAGAGAGGTTACAGATGCTGTAAACGATACGTTAAAAAATGCAATTTCCGTTTTGCTTCAATATGCAAACTCTGTTGATACCGTAGATATCAGTATTGCTAACCTTTTTAACGAATCAATTGGGCTTACCCTGGGTGACAGATATCAGCAATACGGAAGGTTGTGGTTAAAAAATGAGCAGAATGATTCAATCAGTATTTTAGTTACAAATCCTGATAAACGAAGCCTGAAGTTACTGTTGAATGACAATATAACATTTTCACGAATATCACAGCCTCAATCGAAAGAAATTCAGATTTCAAATTTTGAACATACTTCCGGATTAAGAAATATTGAAAAACGTTTTAAAGTTGAAACCCCCTGGAGCATTGGAGGTGATGGTACAGTTGGATTGACACAAACGTATCTTAGCAACTGGAAAAAAGGAGGTCAAAGCGCTGTTTCAATGTTAATTGTATTAAAAGGTTTTGCAAATTATTCAGCTTTGAATAATAAAATCAAATGGGAAAACAGTATGGAAATCAGGAATGGCTGGATGAAGCCCGGAGGGAAAGACGAAAACGATGAACGGTATGAATCTCAGAAAAACGATGATAAATTTGAATTAATTTCACGCTTTGGAGTCAGCGCTTTTAAAAAGTGGTACTACAGCGCTGAAATTGATTTTCAAACACAGTTTTTTAACGGGTATAAATATCCGACAAGTGTAAATCCTGAACCGATTTCTGCTTTTATGGCTCCTTCGAAAACCTTATTTAAACTGGGGCTCGATTATAAACCAAACAGTAATTTATCAATCTTTCTTTCACCCATAACTTCAAAAACAGTATTTGTACGCGATACGCTAAAAATAAATAAAAGCAATTACAACATTGCGGCTGGTAAACGCAGCCTGTGGATTCCTGGTCTTAACGCCGAAGTAAAGTATAAAACCGACCTTACTGAAGATATCAGTTATGAGACCAAATATAAAATGTTTATGAACTATACCAAGCCTTTTGAGAGATTCGATGTTGACTGGGAAAACCTGGTTGTAATGAAAGTAAACGATTATATCAATATGCGTTTTATGCTTCACCTGATTTACGATGATGATATACTTTTCCCGGTTTATGATAAGGAAGGGAATGAAACAGGTAAAAAGCCCAAACTTCAGGTAAAAGAATTGATAACCGTAGGATTTTCTTATAAAATAAACAAGAAGGTTTATAAAGCCAGAAACATCAATTGATCAGTAAATCGCTAATCACAAAAATTCCGTAAATAACACTTGCAATACCATTCGTTGTAAAAAATGCGAGGTTTACTTTTCGCAAATCATCAGGTTTAACAAGCGTATGCTGATAAGTCAATAATGAAATAAAAACAAAAGCACCGGCCCAGTACAACCATCCGACACTGGCAACTATTCCAACAAGAATAACAACGATTGCCGATATTGTATGAAGTATAACAGCAATCCGCAAAGCCTTTTTTTTCCCAACGTATGAAGGAATCGATTTTAACTTGTTTTCCTTATCGAATTCTTCATCCTGCAAAGCATAAATAATATCGAAACCACTTACCCAGAAAAAAACAATCGTACCAATATAAATGGGGACCCAGTTAAATGTTCCTGTAACAGCCAGATAGGCTCCGACGGGTGCAATTGCAAGTCCCAGGCTCAGAATAAAATGGCACAATGCTGTAAATCGTTTAGTAAAACTGTAAAACAGGATCACAGAAAGTGCAACCGGGGAAAGATAAAAACAGAGATGGTTAATAAATCGGGTTGTTGTGATAAAAAACAATGAATTTACAATTACAAATAACAGGGCATGTTTCGATTTAATTACACCTGAAGGAATTTCTCTTTTTGAGGTTCGCGGGTTAAGTTTATCTATTTTCCGGTCAAGGAAACGGTTGAAACCCATGGCTGCATTTCGTGCAAAAACCATACATAAAATGACCAGAACAAAAAGTTTCCAGCTTAATTTACTTTCGCTTCCGGTCACTCCAAGGAAAAAACCAATCAAAGCAAACGGCAGGGCAAAAAGTGTGTGTTCGAATTTTACCAGCCTTGAATAATTTTTTATTGCCTGCATTGTTTTTTGATGGATTCAGCCGGTAAATTTAGAAAGATTAATACAAATGCAAATTCTTTGTTCAAAAAAGCTAATTTTGGATAAACAGTATTTATGAAATCATATAAAAAATATTACACACTGGGTGGTCAGCCCAAAGATATTTATAACGCTATCACAAATCAGTCGATGCTTGAAATCTGGACCGGAGAACCTGCTGAGATGAGTGAAGAACCTGACTCTGAATTTTCGTTGTGGGACGGAAGTATTACGGGCAGGAACCTTGAATTTGAGAAAGATAAAAAAATTGTACAGCGATGGAATTTTGAAGGGCAGAGTGAAGAATCGATTGTAACCATTAAGCTGCATCCTCATAAAAAAGGCACAAGTGTGGAATTGTTACATACAAATATTCCCGATGAGGCATTTGAAAATATAACAGAAGGCTGGGATGAAGATTATATGGGTGCACTGGCTGAATTATTTGAATAATGGGAAATGCATCGTTTTATATAAAAAAACTAAGGCTTGAAAAACATCCGGAAGGGGGGTGGTTCAGAGAAATTTACAGGGCTGAAGAAATTACTGAAAAACACGCTTTGCCGGGCCGGTATTCTTCAGCCAGGAACTATTCCACTTCGATTTACTATTTGCTTGAAGGAGAGGACAAATCCATGTTCCACCGGATTAAATCAGATGAAATCTGGCATTTTTATACCGGGAGTTCTTCAGTTGAAATTTTACTGATTCTAGATGGGAAAATTAAAAAACTGCATTTAGGATCAGATATTGAAAAACAGGAAACTTTTCAGGTTATTATCCCTAAAAATACCTGGTTTACAGCTCATTTAATCAATAAACAGGGTTATTCATTAATTGGTTGTACTGTGGCTCCCGGTTTCGATTTTGATGATTTTGAGCTGGCAACCAGGGGGCAATTATTGATTGAATTTCCACATTTAGAAACAGTTATAAAAGATTTCACAACTTAACTGCCAACTGCGACTGAAAACTGCTAACTGAAATCACAGCCATTCCATCATATCGAGCCAGAAGTGTTGCCCTAAACCGACTGTAAAGATCAGGAAACCTACTATTCCATGAAGTATGGCGGTAAACATTACACTTTGGGTTTTTTCGTAAATCCATGCCAGATAAATGCCGGCAATAAAGGTTAACACCAGCGACAGGGTACTGAAAAACAGGATGTGGACAAAACTGAATGTAACTCCACTGGCAAGAATCAATAACCACTTTTTTTGAAAGAGTGGATTGTAACGTTTAAACAGGAATTTCCGGTAAATGATTTCCTGCCCATAAGCTGAAAAAACAGGGTAAAAGATCAGCATAATACCCCAGATTACAGGATTTTGCCGTGGCAAGTTGAATAAGCTATCAGGTTCGAAAAGCAGGACATAAACAACCAAAAATATTCCAGAAGCAATTAAAACAAAAACCTGTTTTAACCAGATTTTTTTTGAAATGCCTAATCTGAATAAATCTTTTGTTTTAAAATCTTTTTGTTTTCTGAAATAGATTATCAGGGCAATCAGGATGGGTAAAAGTATTGAAGTGGGATGCACAATACTTTTTTCAAAAAGCAGAAATATCGGTACGCCAAAAAAAAGGATAGTGAATTCAATTCCGAGGTAATATGTTTTGGATTTATTTTTCATTCCGATTTAATAATTTCATCCAGTAAAATATCTCTGATTTCCATAAAAATACGTTCAAGAATCAACATTTTATCAATAAAAAAGTTAAAAATTTCAGGCCAGTCATTCTTTCGGTGAAAATCAACACCTTCCAGATTTGTATAAATCCTGCACACTTCCTTTTGGCTGTCCTCCCTTTCGTGCACAAAATCCCAGGTCAGGTCATCATCAAATCCAAGTTCGAGAATTGCTTTGTATTTTTCAAGGATTTCAAAAACCTGTAGCCTTTTGTTTTCATTTTTATGTGAAACTTCTATCATCACTTTGGCATCTTCGCGGCCGATTTCAAACTTCAAAGCAACATCTCTGATTTTTGTCCGGTGCAGAACCCATTTCTTTTTTCTTTCACGTAATTCGGGATGGACTTCGCAACGCTGGCCAAACATTTCCCAGAATTCCGAACGGAGTATTTTTAATTCTTCGCGGCTGTACATTTGAATTATTTGGAATACAAATATAGCTTAAAAGGGTTGAACTAAAACAGCATAGTAATTCTGCTCCAAAGAATATCGGAAAGCAGTATTTTATCTTAGCCAGTTTTTTGACATGTTTCAGAAGCAACTTTATTAATGCATGATTTGCCAGTCTACAATAAACTGCATTTCTTTTTTTGCTTTTTTCTGATCTTCAGATTTGCTTTTTTCTTTCTTTGAATTAAAAAGGATTTTTTCAATTTTATTGTCCTTTTTAAATTCTTTACCTGTATCTTTATTATCGTATAGCATAACCCTGAATACGCAATTGGTAATTAAAAGTTATAACGGATTCTACATAAAAATCATATTTTTTCTGAAGGCAAAATTGATAAAAGTTATTGGTTTTAAATTCTTTTAACATAACCTGAATTTCCATGATGTAAAAGATATTTTATATCTTTCTGTTTTTATTCAGGAAATATGAAGCCTACCATAACCTTATTGTGTTTTATGTTGCCTGGTTTATGGCTTTCAGCACAAAATGAATACCAGGTAAAATATGATTTAGATGCTGTTGGGAATGTAAACTTTTCGGCAGATAACTATTCAACTTTTCCGGTATATGTTGCACTTGATTTCAGTTACCTTGAAAATGCATCCTTTTCCGAAAAACTGCCTTTTATTAAACGTGTAAATCCGGGAACTAATTCATTATTCACAATTTATTGCGAAACAGATATGCCGGGTCCTGATTTTAATATAGAAATTAAATGGTTTATATCCGATCCTTCACCTGAGGTGGATCCTGAATATCCATATCTCATTCCTGTATCTTCGGGATCAGAGGTTTTAGTAACTTCGGAAATTGAAAAAGAAAATAACAGGTCGATTGGTTTTGAACTAATTGGTTCTGATGAAGTTGTAGCTTCAAGAAAGGGAATTGTGATCAGGCTAATTAATAACAATCATCCCAACCTGCCAACTGAGAAAGGAAAACAATTTAACCTGGTACAACTGCTGCACGAAGACGGGACAATTGGGGAATATTATAATTTTGCTTATCATCAGATTAATTGCAAGTTAGGACAAACGGTTTTACCCGGGCAAATAATCGGAAAAGCAAACCGGATTGAAAATAATAACTACATGGTTGGTTTTTCCTTGTTTCACAGCGATTTAAATTCAAAAAATAAAATATTCCTGATACCTGAATTTTTATTGGAAGGATCAAAAATATCTCAGGTTGAAATGGGAAAAGTATACAAATCAGTACAGGATGAAAAGATTATAATTAAAGAACTTTCAGGTAAAGAAAAACGGGAGTACAAAAAACAACTGTAATAACCCGGTATTCAACTTTAATTTAAATTTGTTGTTTTGCTTCAAATTATAGATTATGAAGACATATAAAGTTTTGATTCTGCTTATTTTGTTTAATATGCCTGCAATGTCGCAATCGAAGGAAGAAATAAAAAGCATTATTGATGTGCAAGCCAAACGCTCTTATGAGTTATGTACTTATTTGCATCAGAACCCTGAATTGTCAACTAAAGAATTTGAAACTGCCCAACAAATGGCAGTTGAACTTAAAAAAGCAGGAATGGAAGTATATCCGGCTTTTGCAGGGAACAGTGTTGTGGGAATCCTGAAAAACGGTGATGGTCCGGTGGTTATGCTTCGAACCGATATGGATGCTTTACCCATTGAAGAAAAGACCGGTTTTGATTTTGCCAGTCAACAAAGGTCTGAAAATTCGAATGGTGATGAGGTGCCGGTTATGCATGCCTGCGGGCATGATATTCATATGTCGGTCTGGGCTGGAACCATTCATACACTTGTCGCTTTTAAAGATCAGTGGAAAGGTACATTAATGGTTATTGCCCAGCAGGCTGAAGAGGTTAGCGGTGGTGCCGGACTTGCTATCGATGCAGGATTGTTTTCAAAATTTCCGGTACCCGATTATGCTTTGGCCTATCATATTAATCCAGAATTGGAATCAGGGACAATTGGATTGGTTGGCGGTCCTGTATTTGCCGGTGTTAAAACTGTAAATATTACTGTTTATGGAAAGGGTGGGCATGGAGCTTATCCTGAAAAATGTATTGATCCGGTTGTAATTGCATCACGTATTGTGCTTGACCTGCAAACCATTGTAAGCCGTGAAATCAGCCCCCTTGACCCTGCTGTTGTTACGGTTGGCTCCATTCATGGCGGCACCCGCCCCAACATAATTCCGGATGAAGTAAAAATGGAACTTACTTTACGCTATTACAGCGAGCCGGTTATTGAAAAAATAATCAGTGCAATTAAACGTATCAGTAACGCTGCAGCAAGAATGGCTGGAATGCCGGAAGATAAATTGCCGCTGGTTGAAGTTGATCCTGAAGATACGCCGCCTGTGATAAATGATGATTCTTTAAGCTTGATGGTTAAAGAATTAGCCGGTCAGACAATAGGAGAGGAAAACATTCTGAAAACATCTCCTGCAATGGTTGGAGAAGATTTCGGGAAGTACGGATTAACAACTGAAGATGTGCCCATTTGCCTGATCTGGCTGGGGAGCACAGCTCCTGAAGAAATGAAAAAGCTTAAAGCTGAAGGGAAAGAACCTTATCCCTTACATTCACCATATTTAAATCCTGATTATAAAAAAACCATCGAAACCGGTATAGAAGTGATGGTTCATAATGTTTTGGGTCTGATGAAGAAATAAAGTTATTAAAAGTTACCCGGCGGAAAAATTATTGGTGGTCTGATTTAGAGGGTTCAATCGAAAAATAAATAAGAAATAAAAAATAAGGAATAAGGAAATTACGGGTATTAGAAACTTCTGTATGTTATTTCATATTGGTTATTTTAAATCATTAAATCCTGTTAATAAATTAAAATAGTTCAATAAAAAAGGGATCATTCAGATCCCTCTTTGCTACTAGTGTAAACATGTAAACTCAAATTATGATGATTGCCAGATATTTCATCATAATAAGTTTGCTTTCAACATTGTTTTATTGTTTATCGGTATTTTTGGCTCTTTTTTTTCCAGTAATCGACAAATTTTGATTGGTTTACTATTCCCACAAGGCCTTCGTAAATTCCACCTTCTCCGTATTTGTCATATACTTTAATTGCAATAACATTGGTTCCGTTTTTTAACAAGTCCGATGGAAAAACATAGGATCTGTCGGAGCGGCAATAGCTGTCACTTATTCCATCTCCAAACCGGAACATTTCATTTTCACCTGTTTGCCCGATCCATGTTCCGTTGAGGAAAACCATGTCGATATCATCAATTTTTCCCAATAACAGGACCATATAATCTTCAAAATCTGTATTCTTCACTGTGAATTCTTTCCTGTACCAGGCAGAACCATCATAATTTCGATATCCCTGATTTTCCCAATATCCGGGAACAAGAATTTCATTCCAGTCAGAATCATCGTAATCTGCTTCCCTGAAACTTTCGTTATTCCTGGTTGTAAATTTCCACAACCCTACCAGGTCGATTTCTGTTTTTACTGGGAATTCCTGTGTGTAAATTCCAAGGTCACCTTTTACAATTCCACCTTCACCTCCCATATCAAAAACTTTTACGGCAATTATATTTTCCTGCCCTGGCCTGATAACCGATTGCGGAATAAAATATGACCGGTTTGCATTATAAGCTGAATTGTATTGCGGAGGAAACGAACCGGTTGAGCCAATCAGCTCTCCATTAAAATATACCTCGTCAACATCATCGATGTAACCAAGCATCAGGTACATCTGGAATTCATTCAGGTCTTCGTTTATATTTACTTTTTTCCTGTAGAAACCATAACCGTTGTATCCGTTATAGCCCTGCCGTTCCCAGTCGCCCGGTGCTTCAATCCTATCCCAGTCTGAATCATCATAATTAACTTCATACCAGTCGTTGGAATGCATAATCGTAAATTTCCATGTGCCGTTCAGATTTACTTCCTTTACAAGTTTTTTGTTGTATTCAGAACCCAGCACAGGAAAAGCAATCAGGGTAAATATGGATATAATGATAATTTTAAATATCAGTGATTTCATTTTATTAATATTATTTAGTCAAAAATAGATTCGAATAAAAATTCCCAGAAAGTATTATCCTGATGGTATTTTCGCGACAATCGCCTGTAATATTCTTCCGATGTTATTCCAACCGGACCGGCATAAATTCCACCATCGCCCTGTTCGTCAAGTACCTGTACAGCAATCACATTTTTACCCGGTTTCAACAAATCGTCAGGAATCGGGTAATACCTGATATTTCGCCAGATGTCTCTTTCCCTTGGCCAATTAAAATCGTTTCGTAACGATTTATATGAACCAAGCAGTTTTCCGTTTAGATAAACATAGTCGTAATCGTCGATCTTCCCTAAAACAAGGTACTGGTCGCGTTTAATATCGCTGCTGCTTAGAGTGAATGATTTTCTGTACCAGGCATATCCGTCGTAATCATCGTATCCCTGGTTTTCCCATTTTTCAGGTACATTGAGATCGTCCCAGTCATCGTCATTGAGATTTTCTTTTGCCCAGCCGTCGTCTTTACCGATCCTGAATTTCCATATTCCTGATAAAGGAATATCAATATAATTAAGGTCATAGTCGTAATAAATCCCTACTTTTCCTCCAACGATACCACCTTCCATGATCATATCATAAACCCTGATGGCAATGGTTATTTCAGTATCAGCAGGCAAAATATCTTTTGTTACAGTAAAAATTCTTTCCTCACCGTATTTGGTTTCATAGTGGGGTGGGAAGGAACCTGTCCGGGCATATAATTTACCATTGATAAAAATTTCGCTTACATCATCGATCCTGCCCAGGCAGAGGAAAACCGGATGATCCCAATCCATATTTTCCATTTCGAATGTTTTTCTATACCACGCATATCCGTCGTAATCTTCATAACCCTGGTCTTCCCATCTTCCCGGCACCCTGATCCTGTTCCAATCCGAGTCATCGTAATCCGGAAGTGCCCAGTGCGGGTTGTCACCAACAGAGAATTTCCAGGATCCTGACAAATTTTCAATTTGTCTGAGATCCTGGCCCTCTGAGTTGATGCATGTAAAAAGAATTATGGTTACGATAACAATTCCAAACTTATTCATCTTTGTTTCTATTATTTTATGATTCAAAATTAGACTATCCTGAATTTTATATTGTCAGGATAAAGTAAGAAGTTGTCAGAATTTGTCATCGTTTTGCAAAACGATGTCATTTAATAACAGGTTGATAGATTTTTAGACTTTAGACTATTGTAAAACACTTTGGTTCCAGTATTATATTAAGAAAACTGTTTGTTATTTTTCCACTTGTGCCGGAAATAAATAGATAATTAAAAACCAGGATGTTATGGAAGATATAAACCTGAAATTGAAAGATTGTAAGAATTAATTAAACAGTAAGCTTATACCCTTTACCGTGTATGGTAATAATATGCCTTGGATTGGATGGATTATCTTCAATTTTCTGACGAAGTTTTACAATAAAATTGTCGATGGTGCGGGTAGTCACATCTGAGTCGGTTTCCCAAAGAGTCTCCATCATTTCATAACGGTCAACCGTCTGTTCCTTTCTTTGATACAGGTAACTCAGAATCTCGATCTCCCTTGAAGACATTTTAATTGGATTTCCGTTTGAAATGGCTTCAAATGTTTTTAAATCAACTACCAGGTTGCCAACTTCAATTTTATCGGTTGGGGCTTCATCAATTGAAACAGTACGGCGTAAAACCGCTTTTACACGAGCCAATAATTCTCTGAGGCTGAATGGTTTTGTAATATAATCATCGGCGCCCAGTTCAAGCCCGAGCACCTTGTCGATTTCTTCCCCTTTTGCAGTAAGCAGGATAACCGGGATTTTTATCCCCTTTTGCCTGATTGACCTGCACAGATCAAATCCCGACATTCCGGGCATCATAACATCAAGTACAGCCAGGTCGAATTTTTCTTTTGTGAGTTTCTCAAACCCCAAAATCCCGTTTTCAGCAGTTTCAACAATATAACCTTCAAATTCAAAATTATATTTTAAACCACGGACGATATCCGGTTCATCGTCAACAATGAGTATTTTTTGTGCAGTTTCCATAGGTTAGTTGTTTATCGGGAAATAGATCCTGAATATACTCCCTTTCCCTACTTTGCTTTTAATTTCAATTTTACCATGGTGGGCATCAACAATATGTTTTACAATACTTAATCCAAGGCCTGAGCCTTTTACCTTTAAAGATATATCGTTATTTGAAACCCTGTAAAATTTTTCAAAAATATTCTTTTTGTCTTTTTCGCTGATGCCAATCCCTGAATCTTCAATTTCAATATAGGTCATATTTACAAAAATTCCGGTCCGCAATACAACCTCTTTTTTTTCAAAACTGTATTTTATTGCATTATCCAGTAAATTTACGATCACATCTTTAACAGCATTGGTATCGAGTTTCTGATCTTTTACCCTTTTATCCAGTTCTGTTTTATGCTGAAATCCTAACTTTTCAAGGTAAGGGATATAATTGTCAAATGTTTCCAACGCAATCCTGTTCAGGTTGTTATCTGAAAACTCATAACTTTTCTTTTGTTTTTCGATTTGAGAAAAATTAAGGATTTTGTTCACCATAATCGAAAGCCTGTTGATTTCACGTAGGATGATGCGGATATAATCCTTTTGAAGTTCAGGAGATTCTACCCGCCCCATTTCAATGGTTTCGGCATACATATTTATTAACGAAAGTGGTGTTCTGATCTCGTGTGAAACATTTGAAACAAAGTCTGACTTCAGGTTGGCAAGTTCCATTTGCTTCCTGAAAATACGGATGACCAGCCATCCGGCTACCAGCAAAACAACACAAACAATAACAACAAAATAAATATTGGTTTTTGTCCTGTTTTTTACCAGGTCGCTAATAGTTTCACCTTCCAGCGCAATTCCCAGGGTAAATTCCGAAAATGATTCGATCGGGCTTGTTAGTTCAATCCTCGACAATGATGTATCGCGCGAAGTATTGTATAATATTTCATTCTTATTATCGAAGACTACAATATTAAATTTATCGGCAGCAACTTTCTGAATTTGAGGAAACAGCCGCTGACTGATAAATGTCCGGGCATCAACCACCAGTCCGGCAGGGAGTAATTCCCCTTCTTTTTCAACTATAAAAATAAAAAGTACCAATCCTGTTTCTTCAATTGTAAAGGGAACAGCTTTGTAATAAGGAACCCTGTAAAATAGTTTTAACCTTGATATCAGAGAATCATTTTCAGAAAGTATTTGTTTTGCTTTGTCATTAATTAATGTTTTATATTGAATATCAATTACAGAATCGGATAATCCGTTTTCAAGCAGAAAAAAATCTTTGATATAACTGTTGTTTGCTATAATATCTGATAAATTCTTTTTATTGTCGTGAAAAGAGAGGTCAATTTCCCTTATTGTTGAAGTTAATGCGTCATCGGAATATAGTTCAACCGATGAAAGGATGGCATTTAATTGCTCGGTATAAGCTTCTTCAATAACATTTTCGTTTTGCTGCAGTCGGCTTAATTCAATTAAAGCAAATAATGCAGCCGGAAGTAATACAATAATTACTATCAGCAGGAAAAGATATTTGTTGTTTCCTGAAAACATTATTTTGATTTAAGGCTTTTTAATACAGATGCTAAATTACGTTTAAATTTTGAAAATTGAAATCATAAAAAATACGGCTGTTTTCAATAAAAAAGCCGCTCTTTATTTGAAAAGCGGCTTTTAGTATAAATTGAATAAGTTTATTTTTTATAAACTTTTTTGTAGCCATAAATTGCACTTGCACCCAGTTCTTCTTCAATACGGAGCAACTGGTTGTATTTTGCCATACGGTCGGAGCGGCTTAGCGAACCTGTTTTAATCTGGCCGCTGTTGGTAGCAACTGCAATATCGGCAATGGTTGAATCTTCGGTTTCGCCCGAACGGTGCGATGTAACAGAAGTATAACCAGCCCGGTGGGCCATTTCAATTGCATCCAGCGTTTCAGTTAACGTACCAATCTGGTTAACTTTAATCAGAATTGAGTTGGCTGCACCCAGTTCAATTCCTTTTTTCAGGTATTCAACATTGGTAACAAACAGGTCGTCACCAACCAACTGGCACCTGTCGCCAATTTTTTGGTTTAATAAAACGAAACCATCCCAGTCTGCTTCATTCATTCCGTCTTCAATTGAATCGATCGGGAATTTTGAAATCAGTTCAGTAAGATAATCAGCCTGTTCTTCGCTGGTACGTTTTGCAGCGCCTTCGCCTTCAAACTTTGTATAATCGTAAACACCATCAACATAAAATTCTGAAGCTGCACAGTCGAGAGCAATTGAAACATCACCGCCATCTTCGGCACGACCCGGTTTATAACCTGCATTTTTAATAGCTTCAATGATGCTGTTCAGAGCATCTTCTGTTCCTTCAAGTTCAGGAGCAAAACCACCTTCATCGCCAACAGCTGTACTTAGCCCACGGTTTTTTAATACTTTTTTCAGGCTGTGGAAAACTTCTGCACCCATACGCAAACCTTCACGGAACGATGTTGCACCAATCGGGCGGATCATAAATTCCTGGAAAGCAATCGGGGCATCGGAGTGTGATCCGCCATTAATAATGTTCATCATCGGAACCGGCAATGTTTTGGCATTGGTTCCGCCAATGTAACGGTAAAGCGGTAATCCACAATAATCGGCTGCAGCTTTTGCAACTGCCAGTGAAACTCCCAGCATGGCATTGGCTCCCAGATTCGATTTTGTTTTGGTTCCGTCAAGTTCCAGCAGTTTTTTGTCAATGGCAACCTGATCTGTTGCATCCATACCGATAATCTCTTTTGCTATTACTGTGTTTACATTTTCAACGGCTTTTAAAACACCTTTTCCAAGGTAACGGCCTTTATCGCCGTCGCGTAATTCAAGGGCTTCGTTTTCGCCGGTTGATGCACCTGATGGAACTGCTGCACGGCCAAAAGCGCCGCTTTCAAGTTCTACCTCAACTTCAACAGTCGGGTTTCCCCGCGAATCGAGGATTTCTCTACCTAATACATTGTTTATTAACATTGTGTGATATTTTATTGTTAGACTTATTCAGCGTGTCTGCCAGCTGATTATTTTATTTTTTTGATTTTTTAAAACCGCACCAAAGATAATGATTTGATTGGAACGCAGGGTTTTCAAATCATTTTCAGGTTCAGAATTCATATTGAATTAAAATGAATTAAAGGCGTTGTATTTTTCTCCCCTGACATATTTTCTTACGTTAATCGGGGAAATAGTAACAAGGCCTCCTTTTTTGCTCCCGTCAATCAGTTTATCAACAACTGCAGCAAATTTCTGAACTTTTTTTTCACTATCCACTATTTCAATAGTAACCGGGAGGTCGCTTGAAATAGCAAAAATTTTCATGGTATGAATAGAGTGGCTGGCTCCAAACGACATAACACCTTTTGTTACAGTAGCACCTGCAAGCCCTTCTTTCCGGGCTTCAAAAACGATTTCTTCATATAACGGGCGACCGTTATACCTGTCTGACTCGCCGATGTATATTTTCATCAGGCTGGCCTTTCCTTCAATATTCATAATTCCAGGTTTAAATAATTGAACGAACCAAAACAATTCCGATATAAACCGCAAGGATTCCTAAAAAAAGGCTTCCTCCGGCATTTAAAAGAAAATACAGAAGTGAGTTATCCTTCAAAAGGTTGAGGTTGTTGTATGCAAATGATGAAAAAGTTGTAAAACCACCGCAGAATCCTACTGTCAGGAAAACCCTCCATTCAGGATTCATTAGGTTTCCTTTTTCTGAAATAGCGTATACAATACCTATAATAAAACATCCCAATATATTGGCAATGAATGTTGCCCAGGGAAATGTACTGGACATCCCTTTTTCAACTATCACATGGATAATGTATCGAAGAGCACTGCCAATGAAACCACCGGTTCCGACTATTAAAATTGTACGTAACATGAAATTTGCTAACTTTCTGTCAAATTAAATAAATTACCCTGAATTTAATAATTAATTCAGAATAAAACGAGTTTACAGGATGATGTTTGCACGATTGGTAATATTTGCTGCATTTTTATTTCTTAGTGGAATTTCATTAGGACAGGAGCAATTTGAGGTGGAAATCAATAAATTGCTTAATGATCCCGGAATGAAAGGAGCAGGATTAGGAATCTGTATTGAAAATCTGGAGAATGATTCAGTTGTATTTGAAATAAATTCAAACCTGTCGATGATCCCGGCTTCTGTTTTAAAAATTGTAACCACCTCGGCAGCACTGGAAATTCTTGGTGCTGATTATACTTTTAAAACCCAATTATTATATACCGGTAAAATTGACGACAAAACCGGGTTTTTGAATGGAAATCTGATTATTAAAGGTGGAGGAGACCCCGCATTGGGATCGGAATATTTTAAAGATCATTATTTAAAACCACATTTTCTGAATACCTGGCTAAATGAAATAATTCTTTCAGGAATCAGGGGGATTAACGGCAATATTATTATTAATGAATCGGCTTATGAAGAACAATCGGTACCAGATACCTGGATTTGGGAAGACATGGGAAATTACTACGGAGCAGGTGCAAATGCTTTAACGGTTTATGACAACATGTTCAGGATTTATTTCAGATCGTTGCCTGAAGCCGGCAAACCTGCTGAGATAATTTATATTGATCCCTGGGCCAACTGGCTGACTTTTGAAAATTTTGTGGTTTCTTCCGACCAAAACTCTGACAATGCTTATATTTTTGGCGATCCCTGGGGGGGAAAAAGGAAAATACGTGGAACAATTCCAATAGCCAGGGATACCTTTCAGATTAAAGCTTCGCTTCCTGAGCCTGGCCTTTCACTGGGATATCAGTTAAAAGAAAAGCTTGAAAGTAAAAATATTCCTTTAAAAGGAGTTGTAAAAAAAGGAGTTCCGGTTAATGTACCTGAATT